>CAVHVH010000107.1:0-410 GCA_963639385.1 Oscillospiraceae bacterium | reverse complement strand
TTGGATGAAAACGGCAACGTAACCGACGATACCCGCATTCGCGGCGCTCTCCCCACCTTGAAGAAGGTACTCGCCGACGGTGGCGCACTCATCATGATGAGCCACATGGGAAAACCCAAAGGAAAAGTAAAGTCTGAGCTTTCCTTGAAACAAATCGTCCCCAACGTTTCTGCTGCGCTCGGTGTTGACGTTAAATTTGCAGCTGACTGCGGAAACGCTGAGAAGGAAGCAGCCGAGTTGCAGCCGGGTGAAGCATTGCTTCTTGAAAATCTTCGTTTCTACCCCGAAGAAGAAGGAAAGCCTGTTGGCGTAGAGAAGGGAACACCGGAATACGATGAAGCCAAAAAGGAAATGAAGGACCGTCAGAAGGACTTCGCCAAGATGCTTGCTTCCTATGCAGACTGCTATGT
>CAVHVH010000106.1:2160-7765 GCA_963639385.1 Oscillospiraceae bacterium | reverse complement strand
ATGCAAGATAGATATATAGATGCTATATGTCGTGAATTGGATATGCGACATGCCGAAGCCGAAACAGTAGGCACTATTTATATAGGTGGAGGTACGCCTAGCATACTTTCTGCCGCTAATCTGCACCGTTTATTATTATATATATATAATAGGTATAGAGTAAATAAGAATGCCGAAGTAACCATAGAGTGCAATCCTGATGATGTAATCCGCGATAATTTTTGGCTACCTACACAGATTAATCGTGTGAGTATGGGGGCGCAGACCTTCGATGATCAGCGACTGCGTTTTATCCATCGGCGGCACAATGCCAGTGAGGTAACACAGGCCATTAACAAATTAAGGAGTTTCGGCATTGCCAATATAAGTATAGACCTTATGTTCGGCTTTCCCGGTGAAACGCTCATCGATTGGACGAGCGACTTAGAGCGGGCTATTGCTTTGCAACCAGAACATTTGTCTGCCTACTCTTTGATGTATGAAGAAGGTACATCGCTTTACAAGATGTTACAACAAGGAAAAATAAAAGAATCAAACGAGGAGTTGTTATTAAAAATGTATAACTTGCTCATTGACAAGCTCACCGCCGTGGGATATGAGCACTATGAGATAAGTAATTTTGCCCATCAGGGATACCGTAGTTTGCACAATAGCAGCTACTGGAACGACGCATACTATATAGGGATTGGTGCTGCAGCCCACTCGTACAATGGAACAACGAGAAGTTGGAACACAGACAATCTTCACAAGTACATTCAATCGATAGAGAAAGGCGTACGTCCCTATGATTGCGAGACAATAGATACCGTCACCCATTATAATGATCTTATAACCACCACACTTCGCACCTGCGAGGGATTATCTCTTGATATTCTTACACCCTCCTACCGTGATTTCGTAACCAATGCTGCACGCCCACATATAGACAAAGGGTTGCTCTCTATCAATGACAATCGCATTCATCTCACTCGTCGTGGTCTATTCCTCTCAGACAGAATAATGAGCGATCTTATGCAGGTTTAGGCGTATTTAATGTGAAGCCAATAGCCATAAATAAGTTTATCCATACTAGATACAGGGACTAAAGAAATAAGAAAAGCAACATGAAACAACCTATATATATACAATATTACAACTCGCCGTGCGGAGAAATTATTTTGGCATCGGTCGGTAATGCGCTATGTCTCTGCGATTGGAATGGTATGCCAAGTGCTACTCGAAACAAACAGCGGCTTAAACGCTTACTTAATGCAGAATTAAAAGAATATCCGTCTGAAACAATTAACCATACCGAGCAACAACTTGACGAATATTTTGCAGGAAAACGCACCATATTCGACATACCTCTGCTCCTTGTCGGTACCACATTTCAAAAAAATATTTGGAATGCTTTGCTTGAAATTCCATTTGGCGAAACAAGAACCTATAAACAAATATCCCAAAGGGTAAATAACCCCAAAGGTATACGCGCTGTAGCGCAAGCCATTGGAGCCAATGGCATATCTATCCTCATTCCCTGCCATCGTATTATAGGGTCTGACCACTCGTTAACAGGATACGCAGGTGGATTAGGTGCCAAAGCCACCTTGCTTGAGCTTGAAAAAATGAAGACAGTGTGTAGGGTGGCTAATAGTTCTATGAATAACAATGTATCAGTAATTAAATGACGAATCTTCCATACAATGATTCTAAGTATCTGCCTATAGGAAAGTATCACTCAGATATTATATTTAAACGGAAACACATTGCAAAAAAACATATTTTTACTCATGAAACTATAAACTTTTTCTTAACTTTGTTTTCTATTTCCAAGCCCACTTACAATGAGGATAAGAAAAATATTTTTTTTACTTGCCGTACTCATCACCTTCGTAACACCAAGTTCGGCTATTGACATACCAACCATTGCTCCAATAGTAGTATTCGCTGATGCCGATGGAAATGAAAGTACAGACCGAACATTCTCTGGGTCGGCTCCCATAACTGCAAAATTCACACTCAACCCTTCGGGGGCTGATGGGTGGATAGCGTATTACGAATGGCGTTTCTACAAAGAAGGAAACGATAACGAACCATACCTTATAAGATGCGAGGAAAATACCGAATACACTTTTATGCAGTCTGGTGTCAACTATGTGGAATGTTATACCACATTCATTCAAGGTGCCGACACGGTGAAATTCACCATAGACTATTGGCGTGACAACCGTTTTGTTATAACCATATACGAAAGCAAATTGGAATTTCCCAACGCTTTCTCACCTAATGGCGACGGCATAAACGACATATACCGCGCCAAGCCCGGTTACCAAAGTATCGTAGATTTCAAAGCTATTATCATAAACCGATGGGGGCAGAAAATGTATGAATGGAAAGACCCTGCTGGGGGATGGGACGGTTCATACAAGGGCAAAGAAGCCAAGAGCGGCACCTACTACTGTATAGTCAAGGCACGGGGAGCCGACGGACGCATATTCGACATAAAGAAAGACGTAAATTTGATGCGTAATTACATAGACACAGACCGCTGATACAACTATTTATTATGAAAGATACTATAAATGTATTTGGGGCACGCGTAAACAACCTAAAAGACATTAATGTTACCATACCACGCAACTCGCTCACCGTTATCACCGGATTGTCTGGTTCGGGAAAATCTTCGCTCGCCTTTGATACTATTTATGCCGAAGGACAACGCCGATACATAGAAACATTTTCTGCCTATGCCCGCAACTTTCTTGGAAACATAGAACGGCCGGATGTAGACAAGATTACTGGTTTGAGTCCAGTTATTAGTATTGAACAGAAAACAACAAACAAAAATCCAAGGTCTACCGTAGGAACTACCACTGAAATATACGATTATTTGCGACTTCTATATGCTAGAACAGCCACGGCATATAGCTATCTTTCGGGCGAAAAAATGGTCAAATATACAGAAGAACAAGTTTTTAACAAAATCCAGCAACAGTATATAGATCACAAAATCTATATTCTTGCCCCTCTGATACGACAGCGCAAAGGCCATTACCGCGAACTCTTCGAGAATATGCGTCGAAAAGGGTATTTATACATACGCATAGACGGAGAAATTAAAGAAATTGTACGCGGAATGAAAGTTGACCGCTACAAGAATCACAACATTGAGGTGGTAATAGACAAGCTTAAAATTCAAGAAATAGATGATGAACGCTTGAAAAAGAGCGTACAGGTTGCTATGCATCTAGGAGATGGGACGCTTATTATATACGATGAAGCAGAAAGTAGTACAAGAAATTTCTCCAAACGGCTTATGGATCCGGCAACAGGCCTATCATATGGAGAAGCGGCTCCAAACATATTTTCGTTTAACTCTCCAGAAGGAGCATGTCCATACTGCAAAGGCTTGGGATACGTTAACGAGATTGATATCAAAAAAGTAATACCTGACGACAAGTTGTCGATACGAGATGGAGCCATCTCTCCACTCGGGAAATACAAAAACCAAATGGTATTTTGGCAGTTAGACGCCATTCTGCAAAAGTACGACTGCAATCTGAAAATTCCAGTGCACGACATACCAAAAGAAGCTATGGATGAAGTTCTCTATGGATCGATGGAAAAGATAAAGATTTCTAAGGAATTAGTTCATACATCAAGTGACTATTTTGTAGCCTTTGACGGTATCATAAAATACCTGCAAGACATCATGGATAACGATGATTCTACAACAGGACAGAAATGGGCTGGCCAATTCCTTGCCATCAATATATGCCCAAAATGCAAGGGGCAGAAACTTAAAAAAGAGTCTCTGTCATACAAAATAGACAATCTAAACATATCGGAAGTTGCGGACCTTGATCTGAAAGAATTGGAAAGTTGGCTTGCCCATGTTGACGAGGGAATGGAAGCCAACCAAAAGACCGTTGCACAAGAAATTATAAAAGAACTGCGTACACGAGTTAAATTTCTTCTTGATGTAGGTTTAGACTATCTATCATTGAACAGACAATCCGCATCGCTATCAGGTGGAGAAAGTCAACGCATAAGATTAGCAACTCAAATAGGGACAAGGCTTGTCAACGTGTTGTACATACTCGATGAACCAAGCATTGGCTTACACCAACGCGATAATCAACGTCTGATTAATTCACTCAAAGAGTTACGCGATCTTGGCAATACTGTAATTGTAGTGGAACACGATGAAGATATGATGAGGGCCGCCGATTGGATAGTTGACATAGGTCCTGGCGCCGGACGACGAGGAGGGGAGGTGGTATACCAAGGTACCCCAGCCAACATGCTGAGTTGCAACACAATAACAGCCAACTATCTTAATAAAGTACAACAAATAGAAATACCCACGCAACGACGTACGGGAAATAAAAAAAATATTGTGCTTCATGGATGCAAAGGTAACAACTTGAAGAACATAGACGTGACATTTCCTTTAGGCACACTCACCGTGGTTACTGGAGTAAGTGGATCTGGAAAATCTACATTGGTAAATGAGACTCTCCAACCAATATTGGCCCAACATTTCTACAGAGCCTTAAAAAGACCCATGCCCTATACTTCAATAGATGGAATTGAGAATATAGACAAGGTCGTTACTGTAGACCAAAGCCCTATCGGACGTACGCCAAGAAGTAATCCTGCTACCTACACGGGAGTGTTTTCGGATATCAGAACTTTGTTTGAAGTATTGCCAGAAGCAAAAATTCGCGGTTACAAGGCTGGCCGATTCTCATTCAACGTCAAAGGAGGAAGATGTGAAGCTTGTAATGGAAACGGCTATAGATTGATAGAAATGAATTTCTTGCCTGATGTCGTTGTACCATGCGAAGTTTGCCATGGAAAAAGGTACAACCGCGAGACTCTTGAAATTAAATATAAAGGTAAATCTATAGCCGATATACTTGACATGACTATTGGTCAAGCTGTAGAATTCTTTGAAAATGTACCATCTATTCTACTCAAAATAAAAACTCTGCAAAATGTTGGATTAGACTACATAAAGTTAGGGCAGTCAAGCACAACACTTTCCGGAGGAGAAAGCCAAAGGGTAAAGTTGGCTGCAGACCTATCTAAGAAAGATACAGGCAAAACATTGTATATTTTAGACGAACCCACAACTGGATTACACTTTGAAGACATAAGAATTCTAATGAATGTATTACAGACGCTTGTTGACAAAGGTAACACTGTAATAATAATAGAACACAACCTAGACGTTATAAAAATGGCAGACTATATAATCGATATGGGACTTGAGGGTGGATGTAACGGAGGTAATGTACTAGTTGCAGGGACACCAGAATATGTAGCTGCAAACAGGTATGGATACACGTCCAAATACCTAAAAATGGCATTGGAAAACGCAGCAACAATACGCAAGCTATAACCCAACACAGCGCTTCCCCATTTTTGATAGTATCACTACGAGCATAGCTTATAATGCATAAAAAATAACCGAAACTAATTTATAAGCTCCACTTAAGAAAGCTTCTATGGAAAAACGGTCAAAGTTGTTTTGTTCTACCCAAGAGTTTTTTGTAACTTTGCACATTAAAAATAAGGTATATATAAAAGATGATTACGATTACCAACCTTGCCATACAAT
>CAVHVH010000106.1:1193-2114 GCA_963639385.1 Oscillospiraceae bacterium | reverse complement strand
CGTCAATATCAAATTTACCCCAGGAAATATTTATGGTGTTATTGGTGAGAATGGTGCAGGAAAATCAACCCTTCTGCGTGCCATTAGTGGCGATTTGGAGCCTAATAAGGGTAGTGTGGAATTAGGCTCAGGCGAACGTCTCAGCATATTGGAACAAGATCATTTCAAATATGATGACTATAGTGTAATGGACACTGTACTGATGGGTCATCAACCTCTTTGGGAAAACATGAAGGAACGTGAACGCTTGTATTCAAAGCCTGAGATGACTGAAGCCGATGGGAATATGGCTGCTGAATTAGAACTCAAGTTCGCAGAAATGAATGGTTGGGAAGCTGAGTCTGACGCAGCCCAATTACTTCAAAACCTGGGTATCAAGGAAAATTTGCACCAAAAACAAATGTCAGAACTTGCCAATAACGAAAAAGTAAGAGTTATGCTGGCAAAAGCCCTATTCGGTCATCCCGAAAATCTGCTACTTGATGAGCCAACTAACGACCTTGATCTTGACACAGTAGAATGGTTGGAAGATTATCTAAGCGAAATAGACGAGCGGCAAACAGTATTAGTTGTTTCTCATGACCGTCATTTCTTAGACTCTGTATCAACGCAGACTATAGATATTGATTTTGGAAAAATTTCAGTATTTGCTGGAAATTATAGTTTTTGGTACATGAGTTCACAATTGGCCTTGCGTCAGGCCCAAAACCAGCGTATGAAAGCCGAAGAGAAGAAGAAACAATTAGAAGAGTTTATTCGCCGTTTCTCTGCCAATGTAGCCAAAAGTAAACAGACCACTTCGCGCAAGAAGATGCTTGAGAAACTCAACGTTGAAGAAATTCGTCCGTCAAGCCGAAAATATCCTGGCATAATTTTTCAAATGGAACGCGAACCTGGAAATCAGATACTTGAGGTTGAAGG
>CAVHVH010000106.1:0-1183 GCA_963639385.1 Oscillospiraceae bacterium | reverse complement strand
CTTTGTTTGAAATCATTAATGGAAATCGGGAACCCAATGCAGGTACATTTAAATGGGGCATTACCATTACTACGGCCTATCTTCCACTTGATAACACAGAATTCTTCCAAAGTGACATAAATTTAGTAGATTGGTTGTCACAATACGGACCGGGAAATGAGGTGCAGATGAAAGCATATCTTGGAAGAATGTTATTCTCGGGAGATGAAGTTGTGAAAAAAGTCAATGTTCTCTCAGGTGGAGAAAAAATGAGATGTATGATTGCACGTATGCAACTACGCAATGCCAACTGCTTGATACTTGATACCCCCACCAACCATTTGGATCTTGAGAGTATACAAGCTTTTAACAACAACTTAACATCTTTCAAAGGAAATATCCTGTTCAGTTCGCACGACCATGAGTTTATAGAAACCGTGGCCGACCGCATTATAGAGCTTACGCCCAACGGAAGCATTGATAAACTAATGAGTTACGATGAATACATTCACGATGGACAAATCAAAGAACAGAAAGCAAAACTTTATTCAGAATAGTAAACTCCACAACAAAATATTTTGATTTTTTTGTGCCATTAAGAATACTTGGCATACTTTTTGTTTTTAAATAATAAAAAGATAGAACTATTATGTGCGAAACAGAAAAAAATAAAGTAAAAGAAGAAGAAAAGACTACAGCTACTGCAGAAGATTCAATGAATCAATCTGTAGCAGATAATACAACCGATAAACCTGCCACTGAACAAGAGAACGAAAGTGAAAATTCTTTGCTTGCTTTACAAAATGAGTTGGCAGAGACAAAAGACAAATATCTGCGCATGTTAGCCGACTTTGAAAATTATAAAAAGCGCACCTTAAAAGAAAAAACTGAGTTGATTCTCAATGGTGGAGAAAAAACGGTTATAGCAATTCTTCCCGTACTAGATGATATGGAAAGGGCAATTGACAATGCAGACAAAGCTGACTCAATAGAAACATTGGAAGAAGGGTGGGAACTTATTTGCTCGAAATTAAAGAAAATACTTGAAGGTTTAGGCCTAAAACGCATAGATACGGAAAATGCTGATTTTGATGTAGATTTCCACGAAGCCATAGCACTTGTTCCTGGACAGGGAGATGAAAAAAAAGGTAAAGTGATAGATTGTACTCAAGCAGGATATATGCTTAACGATAAAGTGATACGC
>CAVHVH010000105.1:0-7796 GCA_963639385.1 Oscillospiraceae bacterium | reverse complement strand
GTACTTCTTTCATAGTATTTCCTAGAAGTTTCATTTCTTCTATATCGTAGCAGTCGTATGCTACTTTAAACTTGCGCCATAATACGTAGAAATGTTCTTCTAAGCATTGTCGGCCAATATTTACTATGTCCATTTTGAAGGCGTCTCGTTTAGAATTGAGTTCTATCATTTGTCGCCATATTTCGTTTTGCGCATTGCGGGTGGGTGGGCATTTGTCTTTCTTGTTCATTCCCGGTCGCGATTCTACAAAAGTGTAATTGTAAGTACGCGGAACATCAAGCACCTGTTCACAATATTTGCGATATAGTCGTCGGGCCACAGTATCGGTACGCCCCATACGCTGGTCGGCCAGCGTATTACGCCAATCGTCTATACTCCCGGGGATGTTCCATGCTTTGTCGAAAACCATTCCGAAGGCAAACTGGTTTATGTCAAGGGCTTCGAGTGTGGCTCCTACGCCGCAAAAATTAGCCCCAGCTTTTTGGTAGGTATTGTCTATATAGTGGTATATGCGGTTGGTAGGGGCTACAAGTCGGTTTCGCCCCCCAAAATTATTGAGGTAGCACCAAATGAAAGGTTTCCCGTAAAAAGAATCGGTTGTTTTCCACATCTGAACATTCTCGCACCAGTAGTCGAGCATAATGAGCCGTCCTTGCGGAACTCCGTCTAAGAGTGCTTTTAGGCGTTCATTGTTCCACCCGGGCATATATTTATAGGTCCAGCTCATCTGCACCCAATGTGCATCTTTGTCGACTTTTGCCAAAGACTCGTAGATACCTTGCGAGAGTATGGTTAGTGAGTCGCAGTTGAATGTGGGTGGGTTTACTTCGTTGAATGGGTCAATACAATATAGATGGTCAGTGCCGTACATGCGTGTCTGTTCTTCTATGAAGGCGCGTTGTATCTTTGCAAACATAGGGTCTGTAGAGAATAGAAAATGACAGCGGTAACGTTCTGGTTGTTTAAAATTTCCCCAGTATGAAACATCGGTGTATTTCAGGTTATTATGCTTTTTTATAAATTGGGATGGTATATGTCCAGAGAAGCCTGATAGTACGGGTGTCATATTCAGTTGTCGTTGCCGTTTCAGTATCTTTTTCTGTAGAGTTTGTTGTCGGTCCATCCATTTGCGTGGCAATGGCCCCATAAAAGAGTCGAAATTGCACATGCGATGCCATCCTAAATAAGCTGGTCCAGAGAAGAACGATAGAATTTCATTGTCGTTTAGACCGAACTTTTTCCATACATTGTACCAGGTAGATTCCTGGCCGGTGACGGCCAGTGGCATATTGATTCCGTTGAGAGCCATCCAATCGATAAAATGTTCCCATTCTCGCCATGTCCACCAGGGTAACGAATAGCCGTATGTGCAGTAATTGAGAAAATACCGTTTGGGCAATTTGGCTTCTATCCTTATTTTGCGGTCGACAGAAGGCAGTGTTTCGGGCAGTTCTATAGGGTCGTCTTTATACCATGATATAGAGGTGTGGCAATAGTTCTTGAGGTAATAGTTCAAGCCCATGGCCATACTGTTGGCATTGTTTGCGCAGATGGTTATTTTTCCTTTATTGCTTTCCAATGTAAATACATCTTTGTGCGAAGCAATCTTTTTGAATGTCACCATTCTTGCCTTATTGGTCAAAATGCGCTGTGCCAGTTCTTGCGCAGTTGTTACATCGTTAGAGGCCATTATGCTTGTGGCCATTGTCAGTAGTAACAGGATTGTAGCAAATCTATGGTTCATGATATATAGGTAAAAGGGATTGATGGGGTGTGAGGTCTTGTTAGCGTAAAGAGGGCATAGGCTATTTCTTCTTCTGCCGTTCTATTAAGTCTGGGCGTAGCTTTAGGGTGCGTTCGTAGCTTTGTTCTATTTCCCAGTCTTTTATCTTAGCCTCGTTGCCGCTAAGCAGAATGTCTGGTACACGCCATCCTTTGTATTCGGCAGGACGAGTATATATGGGTGCCGACAGCATGTCGTCTTGGAAGCAGTCTGATAGTGCGCTCTGTTCATCGCCAACCACTCCGGGTACGATACGTACTACAGCATCAGAGATGATGGCGGCAGCCAGTTCGCCTCCAGTCAGTACATAGTCTCCTACAGATATCTCTTTGGTAATAAGATGGTCTCGTACACGCTGGTCAATGCCTTTGTAATGGCCACAGAGAATAATGAGATTCTGCTTTAATGAAAGGTCGTTGGCTAAATGTTGGTCAAACTGCTCACCATCTGGAGTGGTGAATATCACTTCGTCGTAGTTTCTTTCTGCTTTGAGAGCGCTGATGCAACGGTCTATTGGTTCTATCTGCATTACCATGCCGGCAAATCCCCCATAGGGATAGTCATCTACGCGTCTCCATTTGTCATTAGTATAGTCGCGTAAATTGTGCAGATGTATTTCTGCCAGTCCTTTTTTCTGTGCACGTGCCAAAATAGATTCGTGTACAAATCCTTCGAGCATTTCTGGCAGAACGGTGATAATGTCTATTCTCATATTTTTGTATCTTGATGTTTATCCAAATAGTTCTATAAAGCGATCTTCACTTATAATTGGGATTTCTAATTGTTGCGCTTTTTTGTTTTTGCTTGATTGCGATGTAGTGTCGTTGTTGATAAGGTAATGTGTAGCGCTACTTACGCTGCCTGTTACTTTTCCGCCTTGGCTCTCTATATAGGCTTTCAATTCGTTACGATTTTTGTACTTATATACATCACCAGTTATCACAAAGGTCTTTCCGCTACAACGGTTACCTATAGCAGCTGTTGTAACAGCCTCTACATCTACCTCTTTGAGCAGATGGCTTACCATTTGGTCATTTGCTTGATTGTGGAACCAATCTACAACAGCGGCCGACTTTTCTGGACCTATACCATCAATGTGGGCAAAGAATTCAGGATTGCAAGTTGAAGTGGCTTCTTGGATTATTTGCTCAAAACTATAGGTGGCAAGTAGTCGTTTGCATACATCTATGCCACAGAGGGGTATGCAGAGTGCATAGAGTAGCTTGTCTGCTTTTATGTTTCGTGCTTTCTCAATACTGCGCAGTAGATTGCTTACAGATTTTCGGCCGAATCCTTCGGTCATAGATAGTTCTAGGGCATGCTCGTCTATATGGTAGAGGTCTGCATATTCGTTTATCCAACCCCAGTTGATGAATTTGGCTATTGTTTGCTCGCTCAGCCCGTCGATGTCAGCACCAGCTTTTGATACAAACCGGGCAAACTTGCGTAGCTGTTTGGCAGCGCATTCAGTGTTGGTGCAGTGTAGCGTTCGGGTACCGCTTTCGCTTTCGTTTACAGTTGTCGGGGCGTTGCATACAGGACATCTGTCTGGAATAGTAAAAGTTCCGACAGTTTGGGTAACTTCTATTACTTTTGGAATTATTTTGTTGGCTTTGATTACCTTCAGTGTAGTTCCTTTTCCACCAATACCCAGTCGCTCGCATTCGCTAATGTTGCAGAGTGATGCGCGTTTTACTACAGTACCTTCCAGATTTACAGGACTAAATACGGCTACGGGAGAAATGGTTGATGCCGCACACGACCATTCTATATGGTCCAACTGGGTTAGCGCACTCTCGTCTTGCCATTTGAAAGCAAAGCCTGCGCGTGTGGCATGATGCCCTGTTACAGAACCAGTCGAGGCATATATGGTGTCATCGTAAGTTATTACCAGTCCGTCGACGGGGAAGGGACAGGTGCCGTTAGTTACCTTTGTGGTCCATTTATCTATACACTGGTTGATATTTTCTAGAGTGGGGTAGAGTATCTCTTCGCTTTCTACGGTGGTGAATCCCATTTTGTCTAACATATCCATGCGTGCGCCCCACGATGCAATTTCTTCATCGGTGTGTACTAGGGTAAATGCTATCCACTGGATATGTCGCCGGCTTACCTCATTAACATCTTTTAGAGTAAGCGATCCTGATGCAAGATTTCTTGGATTGGCATACGCTTCGTTGCTTTCCATGTTGAATATCTCAAAGTCTTTGTAGGATATTACTGCTTCTCCACGTATTACTAGATGTCCCTTGTAGGTTATATTTTGCGGAATACCTTTAATGGCTTGTGCCAAATGGGTAATGTTGGTGCCAGTATGACCGTTGCCTCGTGTCACAATCTTGCTGAGAGTACCCTTGTCGTAGGTTATCACGAGAGTGAGTCCGTCTAGTTTCCACGATAGCCAAATGGGGCGTCCTTCGGCCCATTTCTCCAAATCGGAGGGACTCTTGGTTTTGGCAAGCGATAGCGCGGCGTATTCGTGTTCTTCTTTTTTCCCGGATATATTGTCTTCTGAGACCTTGGTTGTAGGCGAATCCTCAAGTGTGATGCCCGTTAGGGCTTCCATGGCTTTGAGCTGGTCGAACACTGCGTCCCATTCATAGTCTGTCATGAGTTCGACCTTGCCGTTATAGTAGGCATCAGATGCGGCATTGAGTTGGTCTATCCATTGGCGCATCTGTATTATGCGGCTATCTGTATCTTGTTCCATAATCTACAATTTACACATTATTTATATATATGGTAACTCCCGTTGGTTCCGTTGCAGTATTTGCTTGCCAATTGCAGTATGTATTCGGCATTGGCTCTAACTGTATCTTCGTTGCCGTCGTAACCATTTATCAGTACTATAAGTCGCGATGTGTGGATGTCTATTTTGGTGCGCTCGTTATCAGAAGTAGGTGTACCTACGCCTCCGATGGCATCTCGGTATACGGGAAGCCCTTCAATGTTGATAATGCCCCGGCCTATACCTTCGTATGGTTCTCCAGAACGTCCCACGCCCAGTGTCAGCGTGTCGCCAACAAACTTGTCGGCATCAAAGCCACCTATGCTGTATCCGTAACGCATACTGGCCAGGTTTACAAGGTCTACAAGCGTGTTGATTTGATAGAGATCCTTACCCAGGAGTACGCGTCGGATAAGGGCTTCTGAAGCTGGACGGTAGCGCGATGGGTCTTTTCCGCAGGCTCGGTATACTTGTCTAGTGCTGGCTATACCCGAAATACTTTTCAGTGTTTCGGTAGTGAGTGTCTGCTTTAGTTCTGTGATTAGTCGGCTAATCTCGTCCCACAACCCCTCTGAGTAGGGCGTGTTATGTACCTGTATCTCTACGTGGGCTCCTACAAACAGGGGGCATACGTGCTTAATCTCTGGGGTAACAGTAATTTGCATGATGGCGTGTTCTGATTATTTCTTGCGAAATTACGAAAAAAAAAGAAATGGATGAACAAAACACTCCAAAAGTTGATAGAGCTAATTTTAAGAACTACCCTAAAAATATACCGATATTATTCAAAAAGTCTTCCTCTTTATGTCGAAAAAGAGGAAGACCTTATATGAGATGATTTTTTTACAAGTAATGGGGGGACGTTACAGCTTTTCGCCATAGCATAGGTCGCCGGCATCGCCAAAACCAGGCACAATATATTTGTGTTCGTTCATACCAGGATCAATAGCAGCACACCAAATAGTTGTTTTTTCTTCAGGGAAAGTTTTCTTGATATGTTCTATGCCTTCAGGAGTTGCTATAACACAAGCTACATGAACACGCTTGGGAGTACCTTTTGTCAAGAATGCCTTGTATCCCAGTTCCATACTGCTACCCGTAGCTAGCATTGGGTCGGCTATAATAATATTTTTACCATCTATACTCGGAGTGGCCAAATATTCTACATGTACCCCTACCTCGTGATGATCTTCGTCTACATATTCCCGATAGGCAGAAACAAAGGCGTTGCCCGCATGGTCAAAAACATTTAGGAAGCCATTATGAAATGGAAGTCCTGCACGGAATATGGTTGCCAATACTATCTTGTCTGTAGGAACATTGACCGTAGTTACGCCTAGCGGAGTGGTAATATCTTTGGGCTTATAATCTAATGTTTTGGAAATCTCAAATGCCTCGAATTCTCCAATACGCATAATGTTGTTGCGGAAAAGCAATCGGTTGTTCTGATAATTAATATCTCTGATTTCGGCCAAATATTGGCTGATAATCGAGTTGTCCTCACTTAGGTTAATAACTTTCATAGTTTGGTTTTTATTTGCAAAGATAACGTAAACCAAAGAAAACACAAAGAAAACCTGGTATTTATTTTTTAGAACTATTCATTACTCGTGTCAATATCGTCATTAGGCTAAACTAATAATGTGCTACCTTAATTTACACTATGTATAACGGGTATCTTGATGCTATTTACCATATAGCATTTCTTTTTGCATTTAAGTTATCTATATCTCACAATATCTTCTGTCTTTTTTGTCAACTCTGTATTACAAAAATATCAAGCATATATCTGTTTTTATATTCTTTAACCTAAAAAATGATGTTAAGGAAATTTTTGTTGGTTCAAGGTTGGGCAGTAACACGAATTTTGCTTAATTTTGTCTCGGTTTTCAGAGACGTTGTCAAAGACAAGTCAATGAAATGTAATAAACTGGAGAACATAAACAGACCATATAATTTATAAAACAAAAAACAAAATGGCAAATTTAGATTTAACCAAGTATGGCATTACAGGTGCTACGGTAATCGCTCACAATCCCTCTTACGAGAAATTGTTTGAAGAGGAAACAAAAGCAGGACTTGAAGGTTATGAAGTTGGTCAGCAGACCGAACTCGGTGCTATCAATGTGATGACAGGTATCTATACCGGTCGTTCACCTAAAGACAAATACATCGTAATGGATGCAAACTCTAAGGATACAGTATGGTGGACATCTGAAGAGTATAAGAACGATAACCACCCTATGTCTGAAGAGGTATGGGCCAAAGTTAAAGACATCGCCAAGAAAGAACTTTCTAATAAGAACCTCTATGTAGTAGACGGTTTCTGCGGTGCTAATAAGGATACCCGTATGGCTGTTCGCTTTATCGTTGAAGTAGCATGGCAGGCACACTTTGTTACAAATATGTTTATCCGCCCCACTGCCGAAGAGCTTGAGGCTTTCGAACCAGACTTTGTTGTTTACAATGCTTCTAAGGCAGTTGTAGCTGACTATAAAGAGCTTGGCTTGAACTCAGAAACATGTGTGGCATTCAATACTACAAGTCGTGAGCAGGTAATTATTAATACTTGGTACGGCGGTGAAATGAAGAAGGGTATGTTCTCTATGATGAACTATTACCTGCCTTTGAAGGGTATCGCTTCTATGCACTGCTCTGCAAACTGTGACATGAATGGTGAAAATACAGCTATTTTCTTCGGCCTTTCAGGTACTGGTAAAACTACTTTGTCTACCGATCCAAAGCGCAAGCTTATAGGTGATGATGAGCACGGATGGGACGACAATGGTGTGTTCAACTTTGAAGGCGGTTGCTATGCTAAGGTTATCAATCTTGATAAGGAAAGTGAACCCGATATCTTCAACGCAATCAAGCGCAATGCTCTCTTGGAGAATGTAACTGTTGCTGCCGATGGTAAAATAGATTTTGCTGATAAGAGCGTTACAGAGAATACTCGTGTTTCTTATCCTATCAACCACATCAACAATATTCAGCCTGGTTCTTCAGCACCTGCAGCTAAGCAGGTAATCTTCCTCTCTGCAGATGCATTCGGAGTATTGCCTCCAGTGTCTATTCTTACCCCCGAGCAGACAAAGTATTATTTCCTCTCTGGCTTTACCGCTAAATTGGCAGGTACCGAGCGTGGAATTACAGAGCCTACACCTACATTCTCAGCATGTTTTGGCCAGGCATTCCTTGAATTGCATCCTACTAAATATGCAGAGGAATTGGTTAAGAAGATGGAGAAGAACAACGCCAAGGCTTACCTCGTTAACACTGGTTGGA
>CAVHVH010000104.1:0-7822 GCA_963639385.1 Oscillospiraceae bacterium | reverse complement strand
TAAGCCTGTAGCTAGCGTTCATCCTGAGCCAGGATCAAACTCTCCATTGTAAAAATATTTTTATCCTACTGTAAAAATAGGAAATTTGATCTGTTCAGAACGACATGTATCCGATTCCAAGTCTAAAGCACCTGTCTTGATATTATACTCTTGACGGTAGCTTCGTTTTACCCGAACGACCATCATACCTTACGGCAACAACGGCCGATCGCTTCTACTTGTACTACTACTCTTCTGTTTATCTTAATCCTTTCAAAGAACTCTTTCTTGCTGCTGCCAGGAATTTTATTCCCGAAAGCGGATGCAAAGGTATGGCTTTTCTATAAAACACGCAAATATTTCATGAAAAAAATTACAATTATTTTTCAAGCTTTGATTTATGTCAAGCAAAACACCCCCATTCACATCATTATACCTTTATATTATTAGGAGCTTCACACTTATTTTTTTGCTAAAGCACACAACCATTTCTTTGTCTTAACCCAAAAGTTCTTAATACTAGTAGTTTCTTTCCCACTAGAAGAATTGAGAGTTGTATTATTAAGAGGCGGTGTTAGTGTTGCATTTATATTATTGTTTATACCGTGATATTTGTAGGTACTCCTTTTATTGCTATTAACTTTAGCACTTTTTCTTGTATCATTGTTTTCATACCGCTTTCCTTTTGCATTAGCGGATGTTCCGTTTTTAGAAGGAATTGGGGGCCTTCTTGTTTTGGTTAGTTGCGTTTTTTCGTCAAAAGCGACATAATCTTCTTTCAAGATGTGTGCATCTTTGCTCTGCATCTTGTCACTTTGCGTATTTTTTTGCGGTTTACGCTTATGCGCATTTTGTTTTCTATCCTTACGTCTTATTGATTTTGCCTTAGCTTTAACAATTTTGTAATTAGGACTCTCCATCTCACCAGGAAGTGAATTCTTGACTATCTCTTTTCCAAAGAATTTTTCTATTTCCTTGAATGATGCGATATCCTGGTCACTGACAAAAGTTATTGCGGCCCCGTCTTTGTCTGCACGTGCAGTACGCCCTATACGATGAACATAATCTTCTGAATCGTGGGGGACATCATAGTTTATAACCATTGCAATATCATCTATATCTATTCCACGAGCTACTATATCTGTTGCCACAAGAACATCTATTTTACCACTTTTAAAACGAAACATTATATCGTCACGCTCTGCCTGAGTGAGATCTGAGTGCATTTCACCAACAGATATTTTTACCTTGCTTAGCGCCCTACTTACATCTTTGACTTTTGTTTTTTTCCCACAGAATATAATAACCCTTTTTAATTCATTTTTTTTAAACAGCCATTTAATGATGTCTATTTTCTGAGGTTCATAACACAAATAAGCACTTTGTTTAATTTTTTCCGCAGGTTTGCTGACTGCAAGCTTTACAACAACTGGTTTCTTAAGCAAACTATTTGCCAGTTCTTCTATCTTTGCAGGCATTGTTGCAGAAAACATGATTATTTGGCATGTAGATGGAAGCAGTTTTGCAATGGTAAGTATATCTTCCATAAAGCCCATATCCAACATTCTGTCTGCCTCGTCAAGAACAAAGAATGATGTCTTACTCAAATCTACATTACCTATATTAATATGACTAATAAACCGACCTGGCGTTGCAATAACCACATCGGTTCCCATACGCAGGCCTTTTGTTTCTTGATCAAAACGATTGCCATCATTTCCGCCATACACGGCTACACTGCTTACACCGTCAAGGTAGTATCCAAATCCCTGAAAAGCCTGGTCTATCTGCTGAGCCAATTCGCGAGTTGGCGACATAATAACACAATTAACAGAATCGTCGGGATACTTACCACTATCCAACTTTGACAAGATGGGCAACAAATAAGCTGCTGTTTTTCCTGTTCCTGTTTGCGCTACACCCAATACATCATATCCATTTAGTATTTCGGGGATACATTTTTCTTGAACGGGAGTACACTCTTCAAAATGCATATCATAGAGTGCATCCAATACATTCTCATTTAAATCTAATTCGTCAAAATACATATTTATAATATATTTTAGAGTGACTGCAAAATCACACCCATATATTTGTACGTTTTTTAAAAAAGGGTACTTTATTTTGCAGTTTCATAGTTTCTTTTCAATTCAACACGCCATCCGTACGTTGCCAAATCCATTGTTTTAAAAAAATGTACTAGACCATTTTTCTATTTATTCACTTGTGTTTTATGCTAGAAAAACTTAAAATCAGCTCGCCCAATACCATAAGGCTTAGCCAATTAATTTGGGGCTTGACGATAACAATAATATGCCACACAAGCAAATATAACATTTGGCATCCATGCTGCCAAAAATGGCGGAAAGCCTGCATTTACAGCAAATGTAGAAGATACCGTTTGAAGCATAATATACGCGAAACTTAATGCTAGTCCGATGCCTAGATACAGTCCCATTCCACCTCTTCGTTTGCGCGAAGACAAGGAAAAACCTATTATAGTAAGAACAAACGATGCGAACGAAGAAGCGATGCGCTTGTGATACTCTACTTGATATTGTACTACATTTCCACTTCCCCTATCTATCTGTTTAGATATATATTCCTTTAGCTCCGGACTAGTAAATGTTTCTTGCTGCCCTTTGGAATATACTAGATCTGTAGGTTCCATCTGTATAAGGGTATCTAGCTTGGTTCCGCTATTAATACGTTCTTTCAATCCCTTGAGTTGCCTAATTTTCCAATTGCGCACACTCCAATGAAATTTAGAATCTGAAATGGTATCATACTGTATCTCCATTGCGGTCATATGGCTAACCAACTTCTTGTTTTCAAATTTATCCAAAGAGAAACCATACCCCTTCTTTTGGTTATTGTCATAATGTTGTATATAAGCTATAATTCCTTTACCGACTTGAAGCTGAACATTTTCCGCAGACGTATTCTTTGTACGGTTTTTGTATTTTGCTTCAAAGTTTTGTCTAATTACTGTACCATGGGGAATAATATATGCACTCAAATAGTAAGATAGCATTGCTATCAACACACAAGAAAACATATATGGACGCAACAAACGCTTGAACGACACTCCAGCCGCCAACATAGCCACTATTTCCGAATTTCCCGCCATCTTTGACGTAAAGAATATTACAGCGATAAAAACAAACAGGGGACTGAACAAGTTGGAAAAATATGGAACGAAATTTACATAATAGTCAAATATTATTGCATTAAGCGGAGCATGAAAGCGGCTGAATTTCTCTAGATTTTCATTTACATCAAAAACAATGGCTAATGAAATAATCAGTATTATCGCAAACACATAAGTACCGATAAATTTCCGGATAATATACCAATCTAAACGCTTAAGATAACTAGGAAAATTAAAAAATCGCAACCAACCTAAACGTTTAAATATACTATGTTGCATGCTACGCATCCACGCAGTGTGCTTATATAGCCATTTGGCCAACATATGCATCCATAACGGATGTGTACTTATCCATCGGGCAATTTTATACCATAAAAAATTCCGCCTTAAATCCCTTATTAGAGCCATGCTAAATTCTCCTCCCCAGTTGTTCAACTATGCTATTTTTCCAATGCAAGAAATCACCTTGCTCAATATGGTTGCGAGCATCTGTAACTAGTCGAAGATAAAAAGACAAATTATGAATACTCGCAATCTGCATAGCTAGAAGTTCTTGAGCCTTAAATAAATGATGAAGATAGGCCTTGGAATACACTACATCTACTTCACAACCATCCGGATCTATCGGACTGAAATCTGCCTCCCATTTTTTGTTACGCATATTCATCGTTCCCTGATAAGTGAAAAGCATTGCATTACGGCCATTTCTTGTAGGCATCACGCAATCAAACATATCCACGCCCCGGGCAATACCCTCCAATATATTTTCGGGAGTTCCTACACCCATCAAATAGCGAGGTTTGTCTTGGGGAAGGATATCATTAACCACTTCTATCATCTCATACATTACCTCTTTAGGTTCACCTACTGCCAACCCTCCAATGGCATTTCCGTCAGCGCCCTTATCTGCTACGAATTTGGCCGCTTCACGCCGCAAATCCTTATAAGTACACCCTTGAACTATTGGAAATAAACTTTGTTTATAACCATACAAGGGTTCCGTTTCCTCAAAGCGCTTAATGCATCGATCGAGCCAGCGTTGGGTTAACCCCAAGCTCTTCTTAGCATAAACGTAATCACTTTTACCAGGTGGACATTCATCTAAAGCCATTATAATATCAGCCCCTATCACACGTTCGGTATCCATAACATTCTCTGGTGTAAAAAAATGTTTAGACCCATCTATGTGCGAACGGAACTCACATCCTTCTTCTGACAATTTTCGTATTCCGGTCAAAGAAAACACCTGAAAGCCTCCACTATCCGTAAGTATTGGTTTATCCCAACCATTAAATTTGTGTAGGCCACCGGCCTTATACAAGATATCAAGTCCTGGTCGAAGATAGAGATGATAGGTATTGCCCAAAATAATTTGGGCTTTTACTTGTTGACGCAATTCGCTAAAATGGACTCCTTTAACGGAGCCACAGGTGCCAACCGGCATAAATATTGGAGTTCTTATTTTGCCGTGGGCGGTTGTTATAATACCAGTACGGGCATTACTATAGGTATCTGTATATTGCAATTCGAATGTCATTGACTGCAGTTATTCTCTTTATTTTCAGTTTCTTCTATATCGAAATGTATTGCATTTACTACTTTCTCATTAAGTAGGGCATAATCCCACACGTCTATGATACTCTCTACATAATAGAAATTTATACCTTCAAGATACATAGCCGGAATTTCTTCTATATCTTTACGATTGTCTGAACACATAACGATATCCGTAATACCGGCACGTTTTGCGGCCAATATTTTTTCTTTTATACCGCCTACCGGTAATACCTTTCCACGTAGAGTTATCTCGCCTGTCATAGCCGTATTTTTTCGTATTTTTCGCTGGGTTATAGCAGAAGCTATCGATGTCGCAATAGTAATTCCTGCAGAAGGCCCATCTTTAGGAGTTGCACCTTCTGGAACATGAATATGAATGTTATACTGGTCAAAAATACGATAATCGATATTCAAGTATTTAGCATGGGCTTTAACATACTCTAAAGCTATAACCGCACTCTCTTTCATTACATCACCAAGATTACCCGTCAACGTAAGTTTTCCTGCCCTACCCTTGCTTAGCGACGTTTCTATGAACAGAATCTCACCGCCTACGCTTGTCCAAGCCAGTCCTGTAACCACGCCTGCATAAGTGTTGCCCTGATAAATATCACGATAATACGGAGGTTTGCCCAAAAGTCCATTGAGTTCTTTCGGCGAAATCTTTTTCAGTGGAAGATTTCCATCTTTAGCAATCCGATATGCCATCTTGCGCAACGCTTTACTTATCTGTTTTTCCAATTGTCTCACACCACTTTCACGCGTATACTGCTCTATAATGGTTTCTAGAGCCGTCTTAGTGAAAGACAATTTCTCACCCATTTGTGAAAAGCCATTATTTTCCAATTCTCTTGGAATTAGATGACGCTTTGCTATCTCTATTTTTTCCTCAGTAATGTAACCACTTACTTCAATTATCTCCATTCTATCAAGAAGTGGACGGGGAATAGTATTTAACTCATTTGCAGTAGCTATAAACATTGCCTTTGACAAGTCATAGTCCACATCAAGATAATTGTCATGAAACGCCGTATTTTGCTCAGGGTCAAGCACCTCCAGTAAAGCTGAAGAAGGATCTCCATTAAGCGTATTTTGAGTAATTTTATCTATCTCATCAAGCACAAACACTGGATTGGACGAACCTGCTTTTTGTATACTCTTAATAATACGCCCTGGCATAGCACCAATATATGTGCGACGGTGTCCACGGATTTCAGATTCATCGTGCAACCCACCCAATGATACCCGAACATATTTGCGACGTAGAGCCGACGCGATACTCTTACCCAAGCTCGTTTTACCAACACCAGGAGGACCATATAGGCAAATTATGGGAGACTTTAGGTCGCCACGCAACTTAAGTACGGAAATATATTCTAGTATACGTTCCTTAACTTTATCCATTCCATAATGGTCATGATCAAGAATTCGCTGTGCACGTTTCAAATCAAGATCATCTTGGGTAAATTCGCCCCACGGAAGCGATGCATATGTCTGCAAATAATTAAGTTGCACACTGTAATCTGGACTTTGGGGGTTAAGTATGTCTAATTTTTCCAGCTCCTTTTCAAAAACTTTGGCCACATCACTTGACCATTTCTTTGTACGGGCTTTCTCTTCAAGTTCTTTTTTTTCTGGCGACCCTTCTCCGCGCCCCAATTCTTCCTTTATATTCTTTATCTGCTGTTGCAAGAAATATTCACGTTGCTGTTCATCCAATTCCTCACGAGTTTTCATGCGTATCTGATTGCGCAATTGCAAAAATTGCAATTCTCGATTAAGCAACCGAAGAACGTTGAGTGAACGATCCATCAAATTGCTCTCTTCTAGAAGCGTTATTTTGTCCTTTACCGAAAACGGGAGTACCGTGCAGAGGAAATTCAAATTTATTATAGGGTTATGAATATTGTCTATAGATAACACCATTTCATCGGCCAAATCTTCATTCTTATGGATAAAATCTTTAGCTGCCGCCACAAGATCTATCATCGCTGTATTGAAAGATTTGTCAGTTACATCGGGTAATATTTCGGTGCGTTCCGACACATTTCCACAGAGATATGGTCTAGTTTTCTCAATACTATCAAGATGACATCTTCCAAGCATTTGAAAAATAGCCGTACAATTTTCTCCACCTGGCATATCTATACGTCTAACGAGCCTGGCGTAACAGCCATATCTATATAAATCGTCTTCACGCGGATGCTCTATATCAGGATTTTTCTGTGAGAAAATGGCGACAAGTGCTCCTTGATGTTTCTCCAAGAAATCAAGAAGTCGTATACTCTGTTCTCTACCTACAAGAATAGGCGAAATGACAGCAGGAAACATCACCATATTGCGAGTTGCCAAAATGGGCACAATCCCTATGGGTGTATTACCATAGAGATTGCTAACATCTCCGTCATATTCTGCTATCATTTGTATCGAAGCTTTATTTCTTTCGTCCATTATTGTTTGTTTTCAATTTGAAATGCAAAGTTAGACATTTTTATTCAATTAGAGATTATGTATCCTTATGAAATACACATTTATATATTTAAGCTTGATTACTAAAAAAATACTGTAAAAACTGCCTTAGTAAATGTCACTGTAATAGACAGAAGTGGCATTAATCCAATTGTAGATGGTGGACTTTGATACTCGTTCTCCCTTTAAGTCAAGGTATCCAGACACTTGCTCAGGCGACCACTGTTCTTCTCGGATAAGACGAAATACCTTTGCGCGCAAAGCTTTTGGTATGGAACGGTTACCAGGATTCCTTGACTTGCGTCTGCGTTTTTTCAATTCCGCCATCCTTGGGTCGTAAACTCCTTTGGCATTTGAATTACGTGCTATCTCACGAGAAATGGTGCTCTTACTTGCTCCGATTACTTGAGCAATGAAAGTATTGCTCATTTTCTTTTGTCGCAACACACTTATTGTGTATCTTTGTTCCGAGGTTAATTGTTTATGGGTGGTTCTATAAATTAACTTTGTTAGATTTTAGAATTATTTTCGAGGACAAAGTGTAAGTGAGCGAAAGAATAATGCGGGCATTATGACTGAGCGAACTGGCACTTTGAACCGAAAAGAAGCCGAAAGATGACAAAACGCAATTCTCCAAACAAAGAATGAACTTGGCGGTGGTAATTT
>CAVHVH010000103.1:0-7887 GCA_963639385.1 Oscillospiraceae bacterium | reverse complement strand
GAATAGTTTCGGCCGGTGTCGATGGTGAGCGTTGTGCCGAACAGTGTGCAGCCTATTTACTTTGAAACACTCTAACGAGTTGAAGAATAGTGTTGATTTCTATCGCAATAATCCGCTTTTCCTTATAGCGGTTATTTTTATCATCGGCA
Organism: Oscillospiraceae bacterium; assembly: GCA_963639385.1. GTDB lineage: Bacteria > Bacteroidota > Bacteroidia > Bacteroidales > Bacteroidaceae > Prevotella. Next base: position 7,738 of record CAVHVH010000103.1, on the reverse strand, counting down.
TTATTGTCGGTGAAAGATTAGCGTTGCCATCAATGCTTTATGTATTCTTCTTGGTGCTTCTTGTTGCCATCGGCGTATTATGTAATAGACATCCTAAAGTTTCTAGCATCTGTATCCATTTAGCTACTTTCGTTGCCGGTGCTTGGCTTGTTACACAGACAAGAGAGAGAACTCCCAAATTAGACAAAGGCGAGCTTCGGTATGAAGCATTAATTGCCAGTCAACCAATAGCTGCGGGCAAAATCTATAAATGCGATTTATGGATAATAGGAGAGGGTAGACCTTTGAAAGTCAAAGCATCTCTGTTGTGCAGTAGTCTACCGTATCAAGATACGCTTATGATAGGGCAAGGACTTGTGGTCACCACGTCTTTGCAGCCTATTTCTGAGATTAGAAACCAGGGAGATAAGTTCGATTACAAAAGATGGATTCGTATCAACCAGTACGATGCGGTTACTTTTGTTTGGCAACGATTAGAGCACCGAAAGATAGATATTAGCAAATTGCCTGCAATAGAGAAACTCCGTATTGGCGCAACTATATTCCGCAGTTCGTTGTTGCAAAAATACAAGCAACTTGGACTTGAAGATCGGGTGCTGGCCATTGTTTCTGCAATGACCATAGGAGATAAGTCACTTATTGATAGTAAATTGCGTGATGATTATTCTATTTCTGGTGCAAGTCATATTTTGGCATTGAGTGGTTTGCATTTGGCTGTATTATACACTATTCTTAGTTTTATAATGACAAGCATTGCAAAAACGTTGATAGTCTTTACTAATGGTAGTGGTCGAATTTTAATCAATTTTATAAAGACGTTGTTGCTATTTGTGCTGATATGGGGATTTGCGTTCATTGCGGGACTCACCCCCAGCATTACAAGAGCTTCAGCAATGATAAGTCTTTATGCAATTGTCGATTTGACCAATCGCGGCCATCATCCATTCAATATCTTAGCACTTACCTCATTAATAGTTCTTGCGTATAATCCGTTTTTATTATGGGATATTAGTTTCCAGTTGTCGTTTATGGCCGTATTGGGCATATTTTTTTTCCAACCCAAACGGAGACTTAATTATCTTTTGTCGTTATTGTGGATTTCTTTGTCAGCCCAAATGGCCGTAGCACCATTACTCTTGTATCATTTTGGACGTTTCTCATGCTATTTTCTCTTGACAAATATTGTTGTTGTGCCTTGTGCAAATCTGATTTTGTATTGCGCATTGGTAGCATTGTTATTCTTTCCTTTCCAATTTATACAACAAGTTACATCCGTATCCCTTTCATTTTGCGCAAGTTTGATGGATGGTTGGGTGCAATGGGTGGCAAGCCTACCAGGAGCTTCCATTGATAATATTAATTTTGATGTATTTCAGACCATATCTCTTTACGTATTAATCATTTGTGCGTATCGCATAATTTGTCTAACTTTGCAATCGAAATGATAAAACGTTATTTTATTTATCTCAGTTTCGACGGTACCGCTTATCATGGATGGCAGATTCAACCCAACGCTATTACGGTTCAGCAGGTTTTACAAGACCGCTTGTCTGTATTGTTACGAAAGGATATTGAAGTTGTTGGAGCTGGTCGTACCGACACTGGAGTACATGCCCGTTTGATGGTTGCCCATTTTGATTATGATGGATGTTTAGATGGTAACCAACTTACTTACAAATTAAATCGGATGATGCCCCGTGATATTGCTATTCACGAAATAAAAGAGGTTGATACAGACTTGCATGCCCGCTTCTCGGCCGTTTCTCGTACGTACCATTATTATATACATACCAGTAGAAACCCCTTTAAACGATTCTATTCGTTGGAAATGCCTTATCAGCTTGATTTTGATGCCATGAATAAGGCTGCCGAATCTCTGCTCGAAGTCCACGATTTTGGGGCATTTTGTAAAGCAGGTGCTGATACCAAAACTACTATCTGTAATTTAACAAGAGCTGTTTGGGTAGAGTTCGAAGAACCAGGGTGCTGGTGTTTCGAGATAACGGCCAACCGTTTCTTACGCAATATGGTTCGTGCCGTTACGGGAACATTGATTGAAGTGGGCCGTGGACGTATGAGTCTAAATGAATTTCGCAATGTAGTTGCTTCTGGAAACAGACAAAATGCGGGCGAAAGTATGCCAGCACACGCTCTTTTTCTTTGGGATATTGTTTATTAATTATACATTATACATTATGGCTTGGTTAACACTTGCATTCCTTTCAGCATTGCTGTTAGGATTTTATGACACTTGCAAAAAGAAATCACTTGATGGGAATGCCGTTATCCCCGTCCTTTTCCTTAACACACTTTTTTCCTCGGTTATATTCCTTCCTTTTATAGTACTTTCGTCAAAAACCAATATTTTCGATGGAAGTATGTTGTATGTCCAGTCCTGTGGATGGAATGTGCACAAGTACATTCTTCTTAAGAGTTGTATAGTCTTGTCTTCATGGACATTTGGCTATTTTGCTATGAAGCATCTCCCGCTTACCATAGTAGGCCCAGTTAATGCCACGCGTCCTATTATGACTTTAATCGGAGCCCTCCTGCTTTTCGGCGAACAGTTGAACCTATGGCAATGGGTTGGAGTAATGTTTGCAGTAATATCTTTTTTCATGTTAAGCAGAAGTAGTAAGAAAGAAGGTATTGATTTTAAGCATAATATATGGATAGTCTTTCTGGTAGGTGCTGCCGTACTTGGGGCCATTAGTGGGTTGTACGATAAGTACTTGATGGCACCAAAAGAAAATGGAGGATTAGCTCTAAACAGTATGACCGTACAGAGTTGGTACAATATCTATCAGATGGCAATGATGGGAGCGGTTCTCCTAATATGGAATTTCAAGAAAAAAGATACCGAACATTTTAGATGGAGTTGGTATATTTTACTTATATCCGTCTTCTTGTGTGCGGCAGATTTCGTGTATTTCTATGCTCTTAGTTTGCCTAATGCTTTGGTTTCAGTTGTATCAATGGTACGCCGCGGTTCAGTTATAGTTAGCTTTATGTGTGGCGCTTTCCTGTTTCATGAGAAGAATCTCAAATCGAAGGCATTAGACCTCTTGCTGGTTATTATAGGAATGGTATGTTTGTGGATAGGCGGTCATTAAAAAAACAAAAAAATATTTTACGCTTTTGCCCTTTGCCATAATTCTTGTAACTTTGTAGAGAAATTATCACACTATGATGTCACGAAACATATTCAAAGGTTTGGGGATAGCGTTGATAACTCCATTTACACAAGATGGAGAGGTTGACTATGCTGCATTGAAACGCCTGATAAGATACCAATTGGATAATGGAGCCGATTTTTTCTGTATTCTAGCCACTACAGGCGAGGCACCATGCCTTTCACACGAAGAGAAAAATAACATTACCAAGATTGTTAAGGAAATTACCAATGGTAATGTGCCTATCTTGAAATATTGTGGCGGCAATAACACTCGCCAAGTTGTTGCCGAAATTAAAAATACTGATTGGACAGGTATTGATGGCATTCTTAGCATATGTCCATATTATAACAAACCATCACAAGAAGGAATTTACCAACATTTCAAAGCCATAAGCCAGGTTAGTCCGTTACCCATTGTGTTGTACAATGTACCTGGCCGTACCGGTGTTAACATGAAGCCCGAAACGTTGGTTCGTTTGGCAAAAGATTGTCCTAACATTGTAGCCGTTAAAGAGGCAAGTGGTTCGTTAGAACAAGTTGATGAAATTATAAAGAATAAGCCCGATGGATTTGAGATTATCAGTGGCGACGATGCACTTACTTTCTCCATGGTGGCCAGTGGCGCAGTAGGGGTTATATCAGTTATTGGAAATGCCTTGCCTAAAGAATTTTCCCGTATGATACGCCTTGAATTTAATGGAGAATACGATGCCGCCCGAATTATTCATCATCGATTTACCGAATTGTATAAACTGCTATTCGTTGATGGAAATCCAGCCGGCGTAAAGGCGTTGCTCAATGATATGGGCTATATCGAGAATGTATTACGCTTGCCATTGGTTCCCACCACAATAGCTACCAAAGAGAAAATGGCTAATATTCTCAAAGAACTTCGCATTTAATATACATTTGATCTTCATAACATTAAGGGGCATGTGCAAAATTAGCATATGCCCCTTAATGTTTGCTTAATTTTCGGTAAGCTCTCCAGCTATTGATCGTGTCATCAGATATCTTATCTTGTCAGCATCATCATATCTGCCTTGCAGATACATCATTTTTGTGGCCGCAGCCTCTACGGTGCTGTCCCTTCCAGAGATAATACCGGCATTGAGTAATTGTATGCCAGTGTCATATCTTGCCATCTCTACTTTTCCAGAGATACATTGACTTATATTTACCACTACAACCCCGCGCTCACTTGCTTCATGCAGAGCATTGATTATCCATGGAAAATGGGGCGCGTTTCCACTGCCGAAACTGCGCATTATGATGCCTCTCAATTCGGGTGCTTCCAGTACATGCTTTACTATACTCTCGTCGATACCAGGGAAGAGAGAGAATATAATTATATTCCGATCCAACTCCTTGTGCACAACAAGAGGCTTGCTATAGTCTGGAGTAAGAATGTGGTGGGTGTGGAACGTAAAGTCTACTCCTGCATCACATAGATGGGGGTAGTTGAACGAATCAAAAGCATTAAACCCGTCAGCGTTCTTTTTCGTTGCCCTGTTTCCACGTAGCAGATGTCCGTTAAAATATATGCACACTTCTGGAACCATTGGTCTCTCGGCGTCTTGGTAGGCCGAAGCCAATTCTATACTTGTAAGTATGTTCTCTTTGCCGTCGGTCCTAAGCTGGCCTAAAGGCAACTGGCTTCCCGTAAGAATTACTGGTTTAGTAAGATTTTCAAGCATAAACGAGAGAGCCGATGCAGTATAAGCCATGGTGTCTGTTCCATGTAGAATTACAAACCCGTCGTATTGGTCGTATTGTTCACCTATAATAGTTACAAGCTTTATCCACGAATCAGTACTCATGTCGCTTGAATCTATAGGCGGATTAAACTGATAAATATCTATATCGGTCTTGATATATTTGAACTCAGGCAAATGTTCTTTCAGATGTTTGAAATCTAACGGTTCCAAGGCACCTGTGGCCGGATTTACTCCCATACCTATAGTGCCGCCGGTATATATCAGTAATACTTTCCCTTTTCTTTTCGTCATAAATATGGCTTGTAATAACTATATTTTATGCAAATTTACCATTTTTTTAACTCTTGCCCAAAAAAAAATAACTACATTTGCAATGTAGAACAACAGTTAACTTACGGTTCTATAAATTAGTTTTGGCTGATTTATACAACCACCTTTATTAAATCGATTTGTAGAATGAAACAATTTATGGATGCCGATTTCTTGTTAGATACAGAAACGGCTCGACACCTTTACCATGATTACGCAGCCCCAATGCCTATCATTGATTACCATTGTCATTTGGACCCCAAAATGGTTGCAGAAAATCATCAGTTTTCAAGTATAACCGAACTGTGGCTTGGTGGAGACCATTACAAGTGGCGTGCTATGCGTGCCAATGGTATTGCCGAGAAATATATTACCGGCGATGCTTCTGATTGGGAGAAATTTGAGAAATGGGCAGAAACTATTCCTTATTGTTACCGCAATCCGTTGTACCATTGGACTCACCTTGAGTTGCGTTCCGGCTTCGGAATTGATAAGGTGCTCAGTCCTTCCACAGCGCGTGATATCTACGAAGAATGTAATGCCAAACTACAGCAACCTGAATTTTCTGCCCGTGGTTTGATGAAGCATTTTAATGTAGAGTGCGTCTGTACTACCGACGATCCTATTGACGATTTAGCTTACCATAAGCAGGTAAAAAAGAATTGCCCTGATATACATATGTTGCCCGCATGGCGTCCAGACCAGGCCATGAATATAGACAAAAAGGGATTTGCTGATTATGTGCATGCCCTAGGCCATGCGGCTGGAGTAGACATAACCCATTTCAACGATATGGTCGACGCCTTGCAGAAACGGCACGATTATTTCAATTTGAATGGTTGCCGCCTGTCAGACCATGGTATAGATGAATTCTATGATGACGATTATACCGACTCACAGATAGAAACTATTTTCTCGAAGGCTATGCGCGGCATGAGCCTTTCTGCTCTTGAGATACGTCAGTTCAAGCACAGCTTCTTGAATATCTGTGCCGAAATGGATGCCGCTACCGATTGGACACAGCAGTTCCATTATGGACCTATCCGCAACAATAATACCCGTATGTTCAATTCCTTGGGGGCAGATACCGGTTTCGATTCCATCGGTGAATTCAATACCGCAAAGGCCATGGCACATTTCTTTGACCATCTCGATTCCGAGCATAAACTTGCGCGTACAATTATATATAATATCAATCCTTGTGCCAACGAGATGATAGCCGCAATGATAGGTAATTTCCAGGATGGTACCGAGCCAGGCAAAATACAGTTCGGTGCAGGTTGGTGGTTTAACGACCAGTTAGACGGCATGACGCGCCAGATAAATGCCCTGTCCAATTTAGGCTTACTATCACGGTTTGTCGGTATGCTTACCGATTCCCGTTCATTCCTTAGCTATCCTCGTCACGAGTATTTCCGTCGGTTGTTGTGCAATATTATCGGAACCGATGTTGAGCGAGGCCTTATACCAGCCTATGACGAACCACTCGCCCGCATGGTTAAAGACATATCGTATAACAATGCACGTAGGTATTTTAAATTCTATTGATTGCATAGGTGGTAATTTTTAGAACCAACCTAATATAAATTTCCCCCGGTATTTGGTCTGAGAGTATACACTATGTGCATCTCTAACCAAATACCGGGGGAAATCTTTAGTGTTGTTTTGAAGAGATTAGGGTAGGGAGGTCCTTCCCAATCTACTTATTTCACTATCGCTTCCTTAATACTCTCTACTATATAGCGTACATCCTCGTCGGTTACCCACGGTCCTGCCGGCAGACAGAAACCCACCTTGAATATTTCTTCCTCTATACCATTGGTATATACGGGTGCATCGGCATACACAGGCTGCTTGTGCATAGGCTTCCATACGGGTCTACATTCTATTTTCTTCGAGAGCATAAACACGCGCAGAGCCTCTACATTCTCGTTGGGCTGACAATCCGTTACGGCCGAATCAACTGCATGTATCACACCGGCAGCTCCACCCACGGCCGTATTTATCACTTCCTTATAGGCATTCTCTTGACCTTGTATCTTTACGTCAGCATCCAGCGTTGCCGCACAGAGCCAGAAGTTGGCATCGTAACGATGGTCTGTAGGTTGCTTGTGTATATGCACGCCCTTTACATCCTTCAACAGTTCCTCGTAGAGAGCTTGTACATGCTTGTGGTGAGCTATATGGTCATTGAGTACCGTCATCTGTCCACGACCTATACCCGCACACACGTTACTCATACGATAGTTATAGCCTATTGCCGTATGCTGATAGTAAGGATAAGCATCGCGCGCTTGCGTGGCATACCACATTATATTATTAGCATCCTCATCATTGCGACAAATCAAGGCGCCGCCACCAGAGGTAGTTATCATCTTGTTGCCGTTGAACGATAGTACGCCGTACTTGCCAAAGGTACCCAGTACTTGGCCATTGAAGCGAGACCCCATACCCTCGGCAGCATCCTCTATCACCGGGATACCATACTTATTAGCAATGGCCATAATCTCATCTATGCGGTAAGGCATACCATAAA
>CAVHVH010000102.1:2939-8037 GCA_963639385.1 Oscillospiraceae bacterium | reverse complement strand
GCAGATGAATATGTATATTAATTACTACCATAATACCGAAAGACAACTGAGCAGTTTAAATAACTATGCTATCAAACGCTATGGAGATATTCAGGCAAGTATTTTTAGTAATGCGGGAGATAGCTACTTTAATATACTAAGGCACTTTTATACTAATGTAAGTGAAACAACTGAAACACTATCTGAAAAATACAAACCTCAATCTAAACGCCAATCACAATGGGATAGCAGGCTTATGTTCGGTCTGTTGATAATTATCCTATTCGGTGGTTTTATCTCTATATCGTTTAATGTATTGTTATTCAGAGTTGCTATTACTAGGCTGTTTAAATCAAAGTTATCTTTGCAATTAATCACCCGTATCTTGAAAACAGACAACACAGCAGCTATACATGCAACATTTATAGGGAAACGCACTTGTATTACACTAGCAGCAACAGTAGTTACCTTTGCCATTATACTTGCAATAATAAGATTAGCTGCCGACCAAAATTTCTTGATTATGGCATGCAACCTTTTGGTAGAATATGCTTGGTTGTTAGGTGTAATCTTGATCTCCCTTCTCATTCGCTTAGATACATCGCAAATTAAAAGTGCTTTTCGTATATATTCTCCATTGATAGTTATAGACTTTATTATTATCAGTTTCAGAATTGTATTGATACCTAATATATTTACAAATATAATCTTCCCCCCTATTCTACTGGGCTGCACTTTGTGGCAGTGGAATGTAATTAAAAGACATGGAAATAATATTCCCAAAACAGATGTCTATTATACCTACCTTTCGCTATTTGTTTTAATAGGGGCTACAATCTGTTCTTGGATAGGTTATACTCTGTTGAGTGTTGAGGTGCTGATTTGGTGGATTATGCAACTCACCTGCATACTCACGATTACATGTCTAAAGGGAATCTTAAAAGCTTACAACAAACGTAATGATCTTTTATTAAAGCCTATAACCCAGACATGGGCATATAGGCTGGTTTATACAGTATTCTTACCAATAATGGGTGTGATATCGATAATCTTTTCTGTGTATTGGGCCGCAGATATATTTAACTTAAGCGATACAACAATACATATTTATACTGAAGATTTCGTGAATTCGGCCAATTTAAAGATAAGTATTCTCTCCATATTTATGGCCGCCATATTGTATATAATTTTCTCGTATATCAATAAGACCAGCAAGGATTTTCTAAAACTACATTTTGAGAAAGCTGACCCTACTACAGCAGCTAGTAAAAACATTATGGCAAAAAATGTATTACAAGTAGTGGTTTGGGGTATTTGGCTATTATTGGTGTTAAGCATCTTCCATGTCAACAATACATGGTTGGTTGTTGTATCTGGAGGTTTGTCTACTGGTATTGGTTTTGCCATGAAAGATATTATAGAGAATATCTATTATGGTATCTCACTTATGACCGGGCGTATCAAAGTCGGAGACCTCATCGAATGTGATGGTATACGAGGTACGGTAAGTTCAATATCCTACACTTCTACCCTAATGGACACTATTGATGGGAGTGTAATAGCGTTCCAAAACTCTCAGCTTTTTACTAAAAACTACAAAAATCTAACGAGAAATCATGGCTATGAATTGGCGATAATTCCTTTTGGAGTTGCTTATGGCACTAATGTTGACACCATGCGGCAATTAATATGCAATGCTGTCAACAAGCTGAAATGCAAAGATTCCAAACGACCTGTCAAGATAGTTTTTTCCAATTTCGGTGACAATAGTATTGATTTCAAACTTATCGTTTGGGTTCCTGTTCTTACCATTACTTATGCCAAGGGAGAAATTATGGAAACTATATATAATGTTCTGACAGACAATAATATTGAGATACCTTTCCCACAAAGAGATATTCATATCATTTCAAATGGAAATGAGGGCTAATAAACGTTAACCCCATTCATTATAACATATTGCCAACTCATATACAAATAAGTTATGCAACCACTATTTATTGCAGGTCCTTGTGTTATTGAAAGCGCAGAATTATTGGAAACAATTGCCAAAACATTAGTTTACATTAATAAAAGGCTATCAATAGATATTATTTTTAAAGCATCATTCGACAAGGCTAATCGCACATCAATACATTCTTTTAGGGGACCAGGTTTGGAAAAAGGTCTAATTATGCTCAATGACATAAAAAACAAATACGGATTGCGGATACTAACCGATATCCATGAGAGTTGGCAGGCGCAACCCGTTGGCGAAGTAGCTGATGTAATACAGATACCTGCTTTCTTATGCCGTCAAACAGACCTATTGATAGCTGCTGCTAAAACAGGAAAGGTAGTTAACATCAAAAAAGCACAATTCCTAAGTGGATGTGATATGCGTTACCCCGTAGAAAAAACCTTGGATTATGGGGCAAAGGAAATATGGCTCACTGAAAGAGGTAACTGTTTTGGATATAACAATCTTGTTGTTGATTTCAGAAACATTCCAGACATGTTGGATGTTGTACCAAGGGTCATAATGGACTGTACCCATAGTGTACAACGCCCAGGAGGTTTCAATGGGACTACTGGGGGTGACAGAAAATATATTCCATCAATGGCATTGGCGGCTAAAGCTTTTGGCGCAAATGGCTTCTTTTTTGAGACCCACCCCAATCCAGACAAGGCTCTCAGTGATGGTCCAAATATGTTGTCTTTAGACAAACTGGAAAACATAATTTTAAAACTCTTATGATTACAGACAGTACACAGATCCGCCAATATGCAAAACAGTGCCTAAAGGACGAAGCTCAGGCACTGATCGACTTAATTCCACAGTTGGATGTAAATTTTGACAAAGCTGTCAATATGATTTTCAACTGTAAAGGAAAAATTATTGTAACGGGGGTGGGTAAAAGTGGACATATTGGAGCAAAAATAGCCGCCACTTTGTCATCAACGGGAACTCCGGCATTTTTCATTAATCCTCTAGATGTATTTCATGGTGATTTAGGTGTTATGACGGCCGAAGATATTGTTCTAGCTATGAGCAACTCTGGACAAACTGATGAGTTGCTTCGCTTTATCCCAATGGTATTGCATATGCATATCCCCATTATATCTATGACGAGCAATGAGAATTCACTTCTTGCCAAGTATAGCGATGCGCATATTAAGGTTTGGGTCAAGAAAGAAGCTTGTCCTCTAAATTTAGCTCCTACGAGTAGTACTACTGCTGCATTGGCCATGGGAGATGCATTGGCAGTCGCCTTGATGGAGATGAGGCACTTTGAACCACAGGATTTTGCTCAATTCCATCCTGGCGGAGAATTGGGAAAGCGCCTGTTGACAACAGCAGAAGATGTTATGATAAGCCAAGCTCTACCTATTATCGACAAAAATCTGAATCTCGGCGATGCTATCATATTAGTAAGTAAGGGTAAGTTGGGACTTGGAGTTTCAACAGAGAACAACAAAGTAATCGGTCTTATCACAGATGGAGATATCCGTAGAGCAATGGAAAAATGGCGTGAAAAATTCTTTGACAAAAAAGTTAAAGACATTATGACGACAACGCCAAAAACAGTATTGCCATCAACCAAAATAACAGAGATACAAAATATAATGCACAAATACAAAGTCCATACTGTATTAGTCGTTGATGAGAATAAAAACTTGTTAGGCGTAGTAGATCATTATAGTTGTATGATTTAGGCTCTATAAAAACTGATAAGGACAAAACTCCATTAATAACACATAGTGTATTTTAGAACAATCCCCATAATTAAATAATTTGTGAGAAACTTTTTCCTAATTGCGATATTATCCTTTGCAAGCATCTGTTCCCAAGCACAAACTTCAGATTCTCTTATCGTCAACAAACTCAGATATGAAGGCGTTAACTTCTCCCATAACAACTCCATTTCGTTACTGACAACAGGAAAAGAGAAGTTCAAGGATATGTTTCAAGCTATCAAAAATGCAAAATTTTCGATACATTTAGAATATTTCAATTTTCGAAACGATTCTATTGCCCATGAATTGTTTCTTCTTCTTGAAGAAAAAGCACAACAAGGTATAGAGGTGAGGGCTCTTTTTGATGCCTTCGGAAATTCATCCAACAGTAGTCCTCTCAAAAAGCACCATTTAGATTCTATACGTGCAAAAGGTGTTGAAATATTTAAATTTGACCCTATCATTTTCCCTTGGATTAATCATGTTTTTTCTAGAGACCACAGAAAAATAGTGGTTATTGATGGACGTATTGCATATATTGGCGGAATGAATGTTGCCGATTATTATATCACAGGTAATGAAAAAGTTGGTTCTTGGCATGATATGCATTGTCGTATAGAAGGTAATGAAGTGAATACACTTCAGCGTATATTTCTGAATATATGGAATAAAACCTCAGGACAAAATATTCACGGATCTCAGTATTATCACGGAAATTATACTGATATTAGTTACTTTACAGGATTAAAGCCCGATACTACAGAAAGTAGATGTAAAAAAATGGTTGGAATAATCAATAGGGAGCCCTACACTAGCAACAATATTATAAGATGTTTCTATGAAAATGCCGTTAACTATGCAAAAGATAGTATAAAAATTATCAATCCATACTTTACATTAAATAGAAAACTTAAAAAAGCATTAAAGAATGCGGTCAAACGTGGAGTCAAGGTAGAGATAATGCTTTCTACCCATAGCGACATTCCTCTTACTCCAGATTGTGGTTTTTACAATGCCCATAAACTTATGAAGAAGGGTTGCAAAATATGGTTATACACCCCAGGTTTTCATCATACCAAGATTATCACAGTAGATGACAATGTATGCAGTATTGGTAGCGCCAATCTTAATGCACGCAGTTTAAGTTGGGACTATGAGGCAAATGCTGTAATTGTTGACAACCATACAACAATGGAATTAAATCGCATTTTTGACAACTATAAAAAAGATTGTTTCCTTTTAGACGAGGGAAAATGGAAATCTTGGCGAACGTCATGGCAAAAAATCAAAGGTTGGATAGGCCATCTGATATCTCCATTCTTATAAACTCAAATTATTTTCACATGATAATTTTTGAATGTAAATATTTCTTACAAGAATTAACCTTCTAGTACAATATTAG
>CAVHVH010000102.1:0-2929 GCA_963639385.1 Oscillospiraceae bacterium | reverse complement strand
ATCATATATTGCCAATGTCCACATATCCTTGTGTTACGGCATATATCGTAAGAGCCGAAACGCTTTTAGCATCAAGTTTGTTCATAATGTTCTTACGGTGAGATATAATCGTGGTTAAGCCAACATGTAATTTTTCTGCAATTTCTTTATTTATATATCCTTCTACAATAAGCACTAGAATTTCAATTTCCCGATCGGTCAAGATGCCATTGTTCCTATATGGTACACCCGCAGGAAGATTGCGACCTTCTGCATGGGCATATTGTTCCAACTTAAGCAGTGACTTGATCAAAGCATCTTCTGATACGTTTACATTGATGCAGTGAAAAGCAGAAAGACCTTCTTGATTTGTTGTAAGTACAATGCTCTTGCGTCTGTGTTGCAAAAAAAACTCGCGGCGTTTAAGAACAACATTCAACGAAACAAAAAAATGAAAAAAAATGTCATAATTGGATGTGTAAAAATCATCAAATGTACCGAAAATCTTAATGTCAACTGCAGACATAATACGTTGGAGAATAGTTTTCAGACCTATTGCAGCCAACGTATTTCCATCTATTACCGCAATGGTTGGTTTATTTCCACCCATTGTCATCATCTTGACCAAAAACGATAAGTTATATCATGCATTGAACCAGCTCGATCTAATTTGTACAAACGCTGATTGGTAGTTTTGCACTTTAGCGATCCAAGATGTGCTATATATGGCCCAATTTTGATATAGTCAAAAAAACCCTTTGTCATTTGGGCTGGCACACGTATTCGTCCACTATACCAAGCTACTCGATAATTAGGATAGCGAGTATGAATGTAAGTTGCAAGTTGACTCAAGTATAAAGGTTCTGCATCACCTCCCATAAAGCAAATACACGTTATATTATTGCCGAATTTGGTAATAAACTCGTCTAGTACTTCTGTAGTTAATGGTACACCTACATCTTCCCACAAGAATTTGCTATGGCATCCCGGACAATGACACGGACAATTACTGATATTGATTGCCAAAGTCACCTCATCTGGTATTTCCTGAAAAACAACACCTGTATTAACGTACTTTAGCATAATATCTTCTTTCTGCTTCAGCCTGTCGAGCTTGTGAAAAATTACTTACACGTTTGAGATAGCCGATTATGCGTGTGAGGTAATCTATATTTTTACTTTTACATACCGGACATTCTTTTAGGTATCTCTTGTCTATATGTCCACAATCATTACAAACAGTATTCGGTATATTAAAGGTGAAATAATTACATCCTTCTTTCGCTGCTACTCTGAAGAGTTGTTGGTATTGCTCCTTGCTCAGATGTTCCTCAAGATTCATATGTAAAGCAGAACCACCAGTAAGATGCTCAATATATGGAGCTCCATGAAGTTTGAACTTATCTATTACGCTCAACGAGTCATCTTCAACTACATAAAAATAAGAGTTGTAACAATCGCGGGGAACAAAATATCCGTCTTCTCTATCCCATTTTGCATGTTTCACTCCCACATTCTCTGCAGGTATCATTTCACAATTAAACATTACCTCTTTGGTTCTGTATTGCTTATTGTATTTTTCTACCAACCCCAATACAGTTTGTACGAACTGTAGATATTGTGGATTGTCGCTTATCTTCAATCCCATAAATTCTGCAGCCTCAACCAATCCGTTAACCCCAATGGTAAGATACTGACGACTCATATTAATATAGCCTGCATCAAAGAGCGGTAACATTCCATTATGTTGTAATTCTTTTAAATTCTCGTTGTAAGCAAGTTGTACTTTGTGGCATAGGTCAATAATATGAGAAAGATATTCCTTGTAGTCAATGTCATGATTAACCGCATACTGGATACAACGATTAAGATTTACTGTAAGTACACTCTTTGATCCTGTAGAAACTCCGCCTGCACCCAATGTATAACTGAAACCATTATCTTGGATTTCGTTACGTAGACGACAACAAGAACTAAGACTATCTGCATTATCACTCAAATAGGTAAAGAAGCTATGTCCTTCTGCATACATCTCTGCCGCAAATTCACCCCATTCTTTATCTTTACAATTGCCATTTTCAGTCAACATGGCCATGGTTTCTACAGGAAATGTTAGTACGGCTTTGGTACGCTCCTTGTTAAACCATTTCATGAAGCGCTTCTGCAACCAAGACAATCCTTCCCAATCAGGTTGACTTCCATCTGGAAAATAGAAATTCCCGAACAAGCTATCAAAATAATATTTGTCATAATACGAGATGTTCCAAAATACAGCTTGGTAGTTGCGAGCACCTGTTGGTTGGTTGAGCGAATAGACTATCTGCTCAAAGCAATCTGTTATAACCTTATCAATGGTACGTTTTTTCAACGACATATCTATAACCTCATCGGCCCGATTATAATAGTCTTTACCATATTCAAGTCCTACAAAATAATTCATGTACATCAAAAATTCAGGAGTAGCGCATGCACCTGAAAGCATAGAACTTACCATAAACACCATATTAATGAAACCTCCGCAAAACGACTTAAGGTTAGTTGGTGCCGTAGAATTACCTCCTATTGATGTCGTTCCACCAACTAACCATGGATACATAGTAATAGATGCGCAATAATTGGCAAGCGAAGTTTCATCATTTTTATATATAAAATGGTGAGTAAGTTTGTCAATATATTCATCTGATAATTCTTTTCCATACATTTTCTTTATCCGATCAGTAAGGAGTTTTCGATTTAGTCGGATAAAACTAGACTTGGGCAATTCCCCGATAAGTGTAGCTATGTTTTTATGCTCTACATTGGCATTGGCATCGTATTTTGAGCCTGTTGCTGCATTCGTTGCCTGCATATAATCTGTTAGAAATTTCAGACGCTCCAATGTTTCGCGGTCTTCTGTATGTTGTTGGCGATAGAGCATAAATGATTTGGCAACTTTGTAATGTCCCTCTGC
>CAVHVH010000101.1:5183-8364 GCA_963639385.1 Oscillospiraceae bacterium | reverse complement strand
CGCTAGTGCCTACTATATAGATAGACTTGGCCTTAATAGGTGTCTCGAATACCAATTCGCCACTTACTACGCTGCCCGGTATAGTCACGTCGTTTCCATCAATATTAGTGGTCTTTGTCCCCTTGAGCACAAGTGCATTAAGCTGGGTAGGATAAACCTTGAAGGTGGCACCGGTACGCGAAGATTTGAAAATGCCGTCAGCCCCACACATAGCGCCTTTTTCCTGTACGCCAGTAGTAAAGAAGGCAAAACCAGAACCATCAATTCCCTGCAGGTCGGGATTATCAGACTGGGTAGTAGTACCCGTCACATTGGTTCCGTCTTCACAGATAACATCCTGGTTAAACCCACTTGCGATAGTAATGTGGGTAAAGGTTTGCTGCGCATGAGCAGCCACTGCCATGCCAAGCATGGCCACAACGAGTAGATTTTTCTTCATAATTACATTGTTTTAGTTATTAATAAAGTAGATAATTCTGCGCTATTATATAATTATAGGTAGAAAGTATTGTTATAGGTTTTATGGCACAAATGTATTAAAAGGCAACGATACACGCAAATTTTCATCCAACTTTTTAGGGATTGAGGGCATATTTTCTTTGTCTACTGCCATAGTTTTCGTAAATTTGCCCATAGATGAACGCATTGAAACATTCCATGACAACCGATATAAACAAAGCTACCATAGACTTTGTACACGAACATAGGCACGACGATGTGCGCCAGCTGGCACTTGCCGGACACAAGTTCCCCGACGTAGATATGCCGTGGGCACTCGACCAAATACGCGGACAACAGATAGCAATGAGCAAACTACCACTACTGACCCGCATCGACGACATATACTACCCTACCCACTTATCTATGGAACAATGCTCGTCGCAAACGGCCGCCCATTACAAACTGCGCGTGGCCCGTCAGTTAATAGATGAGAAAAACCGTATATCTGTAACCGACCTAACAGGAGGATTCGGCATAGACTTTTTGGCTATTTCTACCGCCTTCAGCAAAGCCGCCTATGTAGAACGCCGCCAAGAACTATGTGCCCTAATGCAACACAACCTTAGCGTACTTGGCAGAAAAGCCCAGGTGATGTGCATGGAGGCCGAAGAAGCCATAGACGCCATAGAGCCGCAATCATTGATATACATAGACCCCGCCCGTCGCAATGGCGCTGGAGGCCGCACATACGCCATAGCCGACTGCAACCCTGACGTACAAGCCCTAATGCCTCGCCTATTAACCAAAGCCCAATGGGTAATGGTTAAACTATCGCCCATGTTAGACTGGCATGCAGCCGTACAGGCACTGGGATGCGTAAGTCAGGTACACATAGTAGCAGTAGGTGGCGAATGTAAAGAACTACTGCTGGTATGCACTTCTGAAAGCACCAGCACACCTACGGTACACTGCGTTTCTAACCATAGAGTGTGGACGTTCACCCTTGACGGCTCAGCGCCAACCTATATCAATAATCCGATAACCGCCGGACAGTATCTCTACGAGCCCAATGCTGCAATAATGAAGTCGGGGCTAACTGCACAACTATGCCAACGGTTCAATACCGCCATGATTGCCCCCAATTCTAACCTATTTATAAGCAGCGATCCCGTAAACACCTTTCCCGGACGGAGATTCCGTATCAACGCCGTGACCACGCTCAACAAGAAACAACTGCGCAGCGCACTCGCTGGAACAGACCGCGCCAACATAACCATACGCAACATGCCCATAAGTGTGGATGACCTCAGAAAAAGGCTACGACTGAAAGACGGCGGAAGCACTTACATCTTCGGTACAAGCCTGCAAGACGGAAGTCACATTTTACTGGTTTGCGAAAAAATATGACAGATTTCTGCTTTGTTCTGCTTTTTATTTACTATTTTTGCATATTAATGACATTTAACCAAACAATATGCAAAATATAGTTGTCAAGCGTGTGGAAAGCAAGAAAGACTTGCGTACTTTCATTGATTTTCACTACGACTTATATGCCGACAATGCCTATGATGTGCCCAATCTGTACAGCGACGAGCTAAACACGCTGAGCCGCGACCGCAATGCCGCATTCGACTTCTGCGAGGCCGAATATTACCTGGCTTACCGCGACGGCAAGCTGGCCGGACGCGTGGCAGCCATCATCAATCACCATGCTAACGAGCGCTGGAACCATAAGGACGTACGCTTTGGGTGGATAGACTTTATAGAAGATCGCGAAGTACTATCAGCTCTACTCAAAGCCGTAGAAGACTACGGTCGCAGCAAAGGTATGGATAACATCGTTGGTCCGTTGGGATTTACTGATATGGACCCCGAAGGTATGCTCACCTTCGGTTTCGACAAACTGGGCACCATGCCCACCATCTACAACTATCCTTACTACCCCGAGTACATGGAGCACATGGAAGGATGGCAGAAAGACAACGACTATGTAGAATACTATCTGGAAGTACCCGAGAAAATACCCGAAAAGTACACCAAGATAGCACAGATGATAGAAACGCGATACAATCTACATGTACGCAAACTCACCCGAAAAGACATATTCAAGGGTGGATACGGTCGCAAACTATTCGAGTTGGTAAACGAAACCTACAAAGACCTGTACGGATTCTCGGAACTCACAGACAGACAGATAGACCAATATATAAAAATGTATCTACCCATGGCCGATCTGAACCTTATCACCGTGATAGAAGACGGCAATAACGACAACAAGATAGCCGGAATGGGCATTACCATCCCCTCGTTATCGCGGGCTCTGCAGAAATGCCGGAGAGGAAGACTCTTCCCCTTTGGTTGGTACCACTTACTGAAAGCCATCAAGTTCCACAAGACCGAGGGTGTAGACCTGTTACTCATGGGCTTTCTTCCCGAATACAGGTCGAAAGGCGCCAATGCGCTACTCTTTGCCGACCTTATACCACGTTACCAGGCCTACGGCTTCAAATGGGGTGAAAGTCAGGTAGAAATGGAGGCAAACGAGGGCGTACAGAGTCAATGGGGACCACTGGCGCCCACCAACCACAAGCGTCGCCGTTGTTACCGCAAAACCATAGAATAATGAAAACAGACGAAACAGACATCCTTTCAACCGCCGCCGGACAAGAAGAGGCTACAGTAAACTATACCGACGACAACATACGCCACCTCTCTGACATGGAGCACGTGCGCACACGTC
>CAVHVH010000101.1:0-5137 GCA_963639385.1 Oscillospiraceae bacterium | reverse complement strand
CGTGCGTACACGTCCCGGAATGTATATTGGTCGTTTGGGCGACGGCAGTCTGCCCGAAGACGGAATCTATGTACTTCTCAAAGAAATCATAGACAACTCTATAGACGAGTTCAAGATGAATGTAGGCGACCGCATAGAGGTAGATGTCATAGACAACCTTCGCGTTAGCGTACGCGACTATGGCCGCGGTATTCCACAAGGCAAACTCGTAGAGGCGGTAAGCGTGCTCAATACTGGTGGAAAGTACGACTCGAAAGCCTTCAAGAAGAGTGTAGGACTAAACGGTGTAGGTGCCAAAGCCGTAAACGCCCTAAGTTCGCGCTTCGAAGTACGCTCTTACCGCGATGGTATGGTACGCAGTTTGGTATTCGAACGCGGTGTACTTATAAGCGACACTACCGAAGAGACCCAAGACGAGCACGGCACCTATATCTATTTCGAACCCGACAATACCCTTTTTCAAAACTACTCTTACCACAACGATATAGTAGAAACTATGCTCCGTAACTACACATACCTAAGTTCGGGGCTCACCATTATGTACAACGGTCGGCGTATACGTAGTCGCAACGGACTGGAAGACCTGCTTACCGACAATATGACGGTAGAGGGGCTCTACCCTATCATACGCATGAAGAACGATGACCTTGAGATAGCCTTTACCCATACCAACCAGTACGGAGAAGAGTATTACTCGTTTGTAAACGGCCAACATACCACACAGGGAGGTACCCACCAGTCGGCTTTCAAAGAACACATTGCACGCACCATCAAAGAGTTCTTCAACAAAAACTACGAATACACCGACATACGCAACGGACTGGTGGCAGCCATTGCCATCAACATAGAAGAACCAGTATTCGAGAGCCAGACCAAGATAAAACTGGGAAGTACACAAATGGCTCCTGGAGGCGAATCAATCAACAAATGCGTAGGCGACTTCATCAAGAAAGAGGTAGACAACTATCTACACATCCACACCGATGTAGCCGAGACCATAGAAAGCAAAATCAAGGAAAGTGAGCGCGAACGCAAGTCGATGGCTGGCATCACTAAGCTGGCCCGCGAGCGTGCCAAGAAAGCTAATCTACACAACCGCAAGCTACGCGACTGCCGTATACATTACTCTGATGCCAAAGACGATCGTAAAGAAGAGTCGTGCATCTTCATTACCGAGGGTGACTCGGCCAGCGGCAGCATCACCAAGTGCCGCGATGTAAATACCCAGGCCGTATTCTCGCTACGCGGAAAGCCCCTCAACTCGTTCGGACTTACAAAAAAAGTAGTGTACGAAAACGAAGAATTCAATCTGCTTCAGGCGGCGCTCAATATAGAAGACGGACTGGACGATCTGCGCTACAACAAGGTAATTGTGGCTACCGATGCCGATGTTGACGGCATGCACATACGTCTGCTCATCATCACTTTCTTCCTGCAGTTCTTCCCAGACCTAATCAAGAAAGGCCATGTGTACGTATTGCAGACTCCGTTGTTCCGTGTACGCAACAAGCGCAACAAGATAAAGAACAAGAAAGTACTGGAAAAAGCCGGAAAACCTACAGGAAAAGGCAACAACGACTATGTTGTACGGTTCTGCTACAATGAGGAAGAACGACAGGCCGCTATCAGCGAACTGGGCCCCGAACCCGAGATTACCCGCTTTAAAGGACTTGGAGAGATAGACCCTGAAGAAATGGCCCACTTCATAGGCCCCGACATCCGTCTTGAGCAGGTTACACTCCACAAGAACGACCAGGTACAAAAACTACTGGAATACTATATGGGCAAGAACACTATGGAACGTCAAAACTTCATTATAGACAACCTGGTGGTAGAAGAAGACGTGCCCGAGCCAGACTCTGCTCCCATAGACTAATTGCACCCTAAACACATTATTTATGAAAAGGATAACAATTATAGCCGCACTGCTGGCCATAACAACAGGTATATCTGCACAAAATGCAGCCGTAAAAGCCTGTAACAAATTAAGACTGGCCACACTGGCCATTAGCAGTCTTTATGTAGACAAGGTAGACGAAGAAAAACTTGCTGAAGATGCCATTCGCGGAATGGTAGACCAATTAGACCCTCACTCGGCCTATTCTACCGCCAAAGAAGCCCGCGCCCTCAACGAGTCATTGGGCGGGTCGTTCGACGGCATTGGCGTACAGTTCAACATGTCTACAGACACCCTGCTTGTTATCAAGCCCGTAGCAAATGGTCCGTCAGAAAAGGCCGGCATTATGGCCGGCGACCGCATCATATCAGTAAATGACACTACCATTGCCGGCGTCAAGATGGACCAGACCGAAGTTATGCGCCGTCTGCGCGGAAAGAGAGGAACAACAGTACGCTTAGGCGTTATGCGTAAGGGATTTGACGGCATAATCTACTTCAAGGTAAAGCGCGAAAAAATACCCGTCAACACCATTGATGCCGTTTACATGATACGTCCAAAAACGGGATATATACGCATAGGCAGTTTCGGTGCCACCACCTACAAGGAGTTTATGGATGGCGTAAAGAAACTTAATCAAGAAGGCATGAAAAACCTTATACTTGACCTGCAGGACAACGGTGGCGGATATATGCAAAGCGCCATACAGATAGCCAACGAATTTTTGGGCGATGCCGACTTGATAGTGTACACAGAGGGTCGCAACGCTGAGCGGCACGATTACAAAGCCGATGGACGGGGAACACTAAAGAAAACAAAGTTGGTAGTTTTGGTTAACGAGTTTACCGCTTCATCATCAGAGATAGTTAGCGGTGCACTACAAGACTACGACCGTGGCATTATAGTAGGTCGCCGTACCTTCGGCAAAGGACTGGTACAACGCCCCATTGAATTTCCCGATGGTTCTATGCTACGCATCACCATTGCCCACTACTACACCCCTTCAGGACGTTGCATACAGAAGCCTTATACCAAAGGTAAAGCAGAAGACTATAACATGGACCTTGACAAACGCTACAAGCATGGTGAATTCTACAGTGCCGACAGCATACATTTTGCCGACTCACTGAAATATCAGACACTGCGAATGCACCGTACTGTCTATGGTGGCGGCGGAATCATGCCAGACTATTTTATTCCACTCGATACCACACAGTACACCCAATTACATCGTAAGCTCATAGCTGCTGGAGTAGTATCCCCTGCCGTAGTATCGTATACCGACAGCCATCGTAGCGAACTGAGCAAACATTACCCAACATTCAACGATTTCAACGCTCACTTCACCTTCCCGCGCGAAATATTCGATAAAATGTTGGCTGAAGCCGAAAAGAAGAACGTCAAGCCCAAAGACCAAGAAGAAGCTCAAGCTACTTATCATACAATAGCCTTGGTATCAAAGGCCCTCATAGCCCGTGATCTATGGGAATTAAGCGACTACTTCCATGTAGTCAACGAGAGCAGCAAAGCTGTCCAACAAGCCCTAAAGTTATTCAAGTAATATACAAGGGGGGACATAAAAAATGCAAGTGGCGGAAGAACCTCATCAAAGTTCTTCCGCCACTTGCATTTGATATAATACTGCACCAGCCAAGATTTATTTCTTCCTATCAAGCCAAAGTTTGCTCATATCTTCGAGCGTCTTTCCTTTGGTCTCGGGTACCATGCGCCATACAAACACAGCAGCAAGAATACAGATAACGCCATACATACCGTAAGTAAACCAATAGCCCAGACTATTGACCATAGGAACAAACGAAGTAGACACTATCCAGTTGAATATCCATTGAAAAGCCACAGCTATGGCTACAGCTGCGCCGCGTATAGTATTGGGGAATACCTCGGCTATAAGCACCCAGCAGATAGGTCCCCATGAGAACATGAAAGACACTGAATACAACATTATGCTTATCATGCAGAATAGCTGAAGCGATGCATTGCCGAAGCTAAGTGCTACACCGATAGCTCCGATAGCCATACCCAACGAACCAATGATGAGTAATGGTTTGCGCCCCAGCTTTTCAACCGTAAAGATAGCCACACAGGTAAAGCCCAAGTTAATAATTCCGTTGAAAACGGTAAGTTTCATAGGATCATCAAATCCCATAGCCTCGTATATACGGGGAGCATAATAGAGCACTGCGTTGATACCTATGGCCTGCTGGAATACAGACAACATTACACCCACAAAAATACATACCACACCATAGGTAAGCAGTTTTTCGGTCTTCTGGGTTATAGTATTCTTGATTTCGGCCAAAACCTTACGTGCCTCTTCTGCTCCGTTAATGCGCGTCAGTACGTTTTCGGCCTTGTCGTCGCGACCAATCATTACCAGATAGCGCGGAGTTTCGGGCACAAAACATATTAGCACCGCAAAAAGGCCAGCCGGTATCATCTCTGAACCAAACATATAACGCCATCCTGTCTCTATGGCCCAGGCAGCCTCACTACCATTAAGTATACTATTCACGCCATTGCCTACACTCTGAATAAGCGGAGCTACATGGTCGCCAAGGATAAAATAGTTGACAAAATACACTACCAACTGACCGAAGATAATGGCAAATTGGTTCCAACTTACCAACATACCGCGAATGCGGCTGGGTGCTATCTCGCCTATATACATAGGGCACACCGCCGAGGCCAAGCCTACGCCAACGCCACCTATAACGCGATAGATATTGAACACCACCAACAACGTAAGATCTGGTTTACCCTTGGGCAGTATCATACTTTCAGGGAACATAGACCCCCAAGCCGATATAAAGAACATAACTCCAGCAAACACTAGCGTACGTTTGCGCCCCCAATTGGTGGCCAACACGCCAGACAAGGCCGAGCCTATAATACAGCCTATCAGCGCACTTGAACTGGTAAAACCATGCCAAAAATCGGTATAAGTAAAGTCTGTAGCACCCATAAAGAATGCCTGAAGTCCCTTTTCGGCTCCCGAGATAACGGCGGTATCGTAGCCGAAAAGCAATCCACCAAGTACCGTTACCATAACAACACTTACCAGATAGACACGACTACCCCCTTTAGTTGTTTCCATAATTATAATTATTTATTTAAGTTTTTATTTAGGTTTTATTGTTGGATGCAAAGGTAATCAAAGTGCTTCTCATTTCAAAACAACTCAGTAGGTTTTTACTGACAGCGTCCTAAATTATTCCCATT
>CAVHVH010000100.1:0-8367 GCA_963639385.1 Oscillospiraceae bacterium | reverse complement strand
AAAAACTCTTTTCTACCATAGATATATTATTAGACCAATTAAAAAGCATATTCTTTGGAGTTTATCTAGTTCACGATCTCAGTAAAAAATCATACGATACTATTGTCAGTTATGGCGAACGCTTAAGCTCGCACATCGTATCAGTATTGATACGGGGTGCATATCGTATAGACGCTCTCGATTTTATCGTTACAGAAAGGAAAAATGGGCATCACCTACTCGCTAGCAACGCAACTAATCAGCGGATACGCGACGCCTTTGCCGTTATGCACCGGATTTCTGTTGTCCCTGGATTTATTGGGCGCGACCGCGACACACACGAGATAACGAATCTCGGTCGTGGCGGTTCAGACTATACTGCTGCCATCATTGCTGCTACACTAGACGCTGAAGTTTTAGAGATCTGGACAGACGTTGATGGTTTTATGACCGCAGACCCTCGAGTTATCAAGAATGCCTATACCATCAGTGAGCTCAGCTACATTGAGGCAATGGAGTTGTGCAATTTTGGTGCTAAAGTCATCTATCCACCCACTATCTATCCTGTGTGCATCAAGAATATTCCCATCAAAGTAAAAAATACATTTAACCCAAGCAATCCTGGCACTATTATCAAACAGAAAATAGCCAACGATTTTAAGCCAATAAAAGGTATCTCAAGTATCAGTGACACTACACTAATCACTGTAACTGGCCTTTCAATGGTAGGAGTCATAGGAGTAAACCAACGTATCTTCACAGCTCTTACAACCGGTGGAATTTCTGCATTTATGGTTTCGCAAGCTTCTTCGGAGAATTCTACATCAATTGGTGTTCGCAATGCCGATGCAAAAGAAGCCATTAACGTTTTAAACAACGAATTTGCCAAAGAGATAGAAACAGGTTCTATGTTTCCCATGCACGCAGAAGGTGGATTAGCTACTGTAGCTATTGTGGGCGAAAATATGCGCCACACCCCCGGCGTAGCTGGAAAACTTTTCGGGACATTGGGACGAAGTGGTATCTCGATTATCGCTTGTGCACAAGGCGCCTCGGAAACCAACATTTCTTTTGTTATTCAAGGTAGTTGTCTACGTAAGGCACTGAACGTATTACACGATTCGTTTTTCCTTTCTGACTACAAAGTACTAAACCTTTTTATCTGCGGCGTAGGCACGGTTGGAAGCATGCTCATTGAGCAAATACATCGTCAGTACGAAGAACTGAAACACCACTCACGCCTTAAACTCAATGTGGTAGGAATCGCCTCATCAAAGAATGCAATCTTCAACCGCAATGGATTGGACATTAGCCATTACAAAGAAGCCCTTAAATTATCTGAGCCCAGCAATGTAGAATTATTGAAAGAAAAAATACTTGGAATGAATATCTTCAATTCTGTATTTGTTGACTGTACAGCCAGTAAAGACATTGCGCAAATCTATAAGACCTTACTTGAGCACAATATTAATATAGTTGCGGCCAACAAGATAGCTGCTTCTTCGGCGTATCATGACTATATCCGTCTAAAAGAAACGGCCTTAGAGCGTGGGGTCATTTATCGTTTTGAAACCAATGTTGGAGCTGGACTTCCTATCATCGGCACTATAAACGACTTGCGCAACTCTGGAGATAAAGTACTTAAAATAGAAGCAGTTCTTAGTGGTACCCTAAACTATATATTCAACGAACTTTCTGAATCCGTGCCTTTTTCTGAAACTGTAAAGCGAGCCCAAGAAAATGGATATTCTGAACCCGACCCACGTATTGATCTTAGTGGAATTGATGTAGTACGCAAATTAGTTATTCTTACTAGAGAAGCTGGATACCAAATAGAGCAAAACGATGTCGAAAAAGAACTTTTTATTCCACAAAAATTGTTTGAAGGTTCTACTGATGACTTTTGGAAACTATTACCTTCTTTGGACAAAGAATTTGAGGCAAAGCGTAAACGACTAGAAGCAGAGGGGAAATGTTGGCGTTTTGTAGCCGAAATGAATAACGGTACAGCCAAAGTATCACTCAAAGAGATTAGTAAGGGACATCCGTTCTATAATCTTCAAGGAGCTAACAATATAGTAATGCTTACCACCGAGCGCTACAAAGAATTCCCCATGTTAATCCAAGGGTACGGGGCAGGCGCAAGCGTTACTGCTGCAGGAGTTTTTGCAAATATCATGTCTATCGCCAACATTTAGGAAGAAACGTTTCCGAGTATTTGAAAATTTCTCTAAAACAGCCCAAAGTGTTTTGAGAAAAGCATTTAAGGGTGGTTCAAAAATTACCACCGTCAAGTTAACACTTTATTACAAGATGGCGTTTTGTCGTCTTTCGGTTTCTTTTCGGGTCAAAATGCGAGTTCACTCAATCTCAATGCTCGCATTGTTCTTTCGTTCACTTACATTTTGCTCTCGAAAATAATTCCGAAATCAAGCAAAGCTAATTTATAGAACCGCCCTTAATTGACAAAACTACCAACATAAGAATCTACTGCATCTGCCATAAGATGAATGTCTGCTTTACTTAATCCGAGACCTATTAGCATTTCCCAATCGGCCTCAAACAAAGGAAATATTGAACATTCTACTCCCCTACCCATCCTATTTGATAAACTGATATATGAGCTAAACTCTTTTATTGCTGCAGGTATTTGTCCAGAAAGCCATAAGCAAAAACCATAATTAAGATGGTCTTCAATATTTTCTGGGCATATCTCACATAATTTCTTGTACTCGTCAACTATTTGGGTACTTTTTCCTTGGCTCATCATACCCCACAGCCTTAACCGCACAATATCCATATTATCAGGGTTATTATAATATAGTTCATGCAATATGGGCATAGCCTCTTCTATATTTCTCAACATAACCAAACATAATGCTCGGTTAACTTGACAAGTTACGTCATTTTTGTTAAGAGCAACCAAATGATTAAAGCATTTCAATGCCCCTTTATAGTCTTTCTTTCCAAGACGGCTTCGAGCTACTCCACGCAATATATGAATATTATTAGGGAATTCTATCATCATTTCTTCATACATCTTACTTGCTTTGTCCCGTTCTCCATGTTGCCACATATAGCGAGCCACGAATAGACTGTCAGAAAGTCTATGTTGCATAGGAATTACATTTAGAAATTCCATTATTGTAGTCTTATAATGTTCTTCCTTTCGAACATCCAATTTTTCTAAAAAGCGCAAGGCATCACAACACAATTCCTCATATCCTTCAACCTCGCCAAATAGGCGTTTGTCTGCAACAAATACATTAATAACATCTTTCTTAGAGCGCATCATAAACCCATCTATAAAATCATTTTTTCCACCATATAATTGGTAAAAACGAAACAAGTCATGTAGATAATTGCGGCGTATAAACGATGACGACATAACTTCCCCGTCCGACATTGCCACAAGTCCCGCTTTATTTTCTGTCATTGCTTTACGAAATTGTTCAGGAATTTGCTCCATCATTTTGGAAAACAAGATGATAAATGAATATTTATCATTGTCACAAAACGGAAGTGATGACACCATTTTTTTCATCCCGTCTTGAGTTTTTAGAGACTTTTCGCACTCTATTTCTATAGCTGGATTATCCCAAAAGAAAGGTTCAAACCAATGAGCTATTTTAGAGAAGAACCCATAACGCTTGGCTTGGCGAAAACCTCCATAATAGACATCACGTCCTTTATTTGCCATTTCTTTCATTTTATTCATGGCAGCTTCAGCTTCATTCATCATATTTTCAGATTCTTCTGGGTGTAATATATCTTGCAGGTTCGACGGATGGAAAATATCTTGCGAGAGTTGATCTAAATTTACCTTTCCTTGCTTAAGCAGTGACGGCATGATATCGCGCTTAATGCACTCTTCATCATATAATGCATTGACACTGGTTAACAACTGTATTTGTAATTCTCTTAATGTATCTACACCTTTGTCATGTTTTATTATCATGTCTATGGTTCGCTTTTGCCCATCCAACATCAATGTCTGATTACCGTCCAATGCCATAGCCCATCCCACAAGAGCTCTTTGCCGCAATGGTTCTGCTACATGTGCCACATAAATTTCGGCCAACACTTCGAGCTTTTTCAAATCAAATACATTAACACAAGCTACAATTATGGCTCCTATTATCCATTGAGCATCAATTATATCTATGGAAGGAGATATGAGCAATGACTTGTAAAACATCGCATCAGTATCACTCCATTGGTAAGACAAAAGGATATAGTCAAACAATCTTGTCATATACAAATCATGTTCAACCAGCAAGCGGTGTTTGTGTTCTTTACGGATATTTTCCGTTTCAAGAGTTAGCATGGCCATATCTGTTACATAGCGTTCCAGCGTTCTATATATAGACTCGTTATCAAACACCAAACAGCAACGACTTAATCTACGAGCCGCATCATAGTAAGATGGATTGTCACTTTTCTTGACTTCAATCTGTATATTTTGTATTAATCTATAAGTTCTGTTTATAATTTCATTGTATAATTCATTTCGGCTATCATCTTTATATCCACGACTTAAAAAATCAAGCATCAGATGATAGTTACGATGTATTTCCTTGATATCATCTCCCAATACATATAGCTGCCGTTGCATAATTAAATGGTCTAAGCAAGCCAATGTAGACGCCAATCGCTGACTACTGTTAAATTCTTTCAGTATTGCGAGAATAGAATTATTCATACCAATATGCTTTTATTCTTTAATCGTTGCTGTTGCTACTTAGGCAAAGAGATGTGCGGAAAAGAAAACTTGGGCAATTGTTCTGTTGTTTTAGTATCAACATGGCATACTTTTTTTACTAATTCTGCATAACAACTTACCCCATACAGATTTAGAGAATCACAAGCTCTATTATATCCCATTATAAAAGCCGAAAGTTGTTTTATCCGGTCCTTATCTTTCTGTAATTGTGGGCGCATTACTACCACACCTAATTTATCATGCATTTTTCGGCTGTCAGCTATTACTGTATGTTTATATAGACGAGCTGCTGTAGCCTGTGGTTCAGGTAACCACATGGCATCCATTTCATTATTCTGCAGCATATTAAACCGTAGCAATACGTCATTTATCTGAACCTTAAATACAGGCGCAGACACTTTAACGCCTTTAAGCACTTCATCGGTAAGAAAATCTATTGCTGAGAAACGGGTCATTGCCACCATCTTATCACCTAACTGCGATGGAGATTTGATACGTGCAGTACGATTGCCTATCAATTGCCAGTATGCTGCCGTTGCACCTAATTTCAGCAATTCTACTTTCTTGTTTGCCATATTCTCCAAACGCTTCAAATCAGTTACGGCCACTTCAACACTTTTCCCTTTGAGTGCCGTATCACAATCCATTTGAGCATTGTATACTCTTAGTCGCACATCAATCTTTGTACTGTCAAACCAATGTTTTTGCTTGGCAAGATACACAGGCATACAATCTATTGTCGGCATTACTGCTACTTTGAATGCTGCAGCGTTTTCATTAGCTATTCGGCTACGTTCGGCAAGACCGAGCTTCACTTTTTCTTCATACGATTGTCCACAAGCTACAAGTAGCATTGCTGCTATAAATGAAAATATCGCTTCCGGTTTCATCTACATATACAAAATATAGGTGGCCCTAATAATACCACCATAGGTTTATACTTTTATTAAGGATGGCGTTTTTTTACGGTAAATGTATTTAAGCCACCCATTTGCAAAAGTAGCAATATTTTTTGACACAATCATTATAGTCCTAAATAAAAAATTGCCTATAATATTGTGCATTACAAACCCTCTTCATTATGTCAAAAAATATTTAATACAACATGGCGATGCAACAAAAAAATCTTTGTACTTTTGTAGTAATCAATATTTAAGTCAATGGCCAAAGACAAAATTGCATATGTCTGCTCTGAGTGTGGACAAGAATCCGCAAAATGGATTGGGAAATGCCCAAACTGTCACCAATGGAATACATTTAAAGAAATACATGTAGCCGCAAATACCACTACAGAAAACAAAAAATCAAGTAAATATACCAACGAGGGGAACTTTCGTGCACTTCGACTTCAGGACATTGATGCGAAAGAAGAACCGCGTATTGACACACACGATGATGAACTCAACCGAGTTCTTGGCGGGGGGCTCGTCCCTGGAAGTATTACCTTGCTGGGAGGAGAACCAGGCATAGGAAAATCCACCTTGCTTTTACAGACCATTCTTCGAATGAGCCATTTGAATATTCTCTACGTCTCAGGAGAGGAGAGTCCGCATCAAATAAAAATGCGTTCTGAGCGCATCAACAAGAAAAGGAACGCAGACCACATTCAAATATTCTGCGAAACCTCACTAGAAAATATTTTTTCTTGCATCAATGATACAAAACCGCAATTAGTTATCATTGATTCTATACAAACTATATCTACTGATAATGCCGAATCAAGTCCCGGCAGCGTGAGCCAAATACGCGAATGCGCCTCTTTATTGCTACGGTTTGCCAAAACCACTGGCATTCCTGTAATTCTCATCGGACATATTAATAAAGAAGGCTCACTAGCCGGGCCAAAGACATTAGAGCATATCGTTGATACTGTCATCCAATTTGAAGGCGACCAACATTATATGTATCGTATTCTACGCAGTATTAAAAATCGTTTCGGAAGTACTTCTGAATTGGGAATTTACGAAATGGAGCAAAACGGACTACGCTTGGTAGCCAATCCTTCCGAATTACTACTAACGGAAGACCATGCTGGACTTTCTGGCGTAGCTATCAGTGCAGCCATAGAGGGGGTACGGCCATTTCTACTAGAAACCCAGGCTTTGGTTTCTTCTGCCGCATACGGCACTCCGCAACGTTCGGCCACAGGTTTTGACCAACGCCGACTTAACATGTTATTGGCTGTATTGGAAAAGCGCGTTGGTTTCAAACTTATGCAAAAAGATGTTTTTCTTAATATTGCAGGAGGGTTACGCATTACGGATATGGCTATGGATCTCAGCGTAATATCAGCTGTACTTTCAAGTAATGTAGACACTCCTATTGAAATCGGATGGTGTATGTGTGGCGAAGTAGGACTGAGCGGTGAAATACGTGCTATTAATCGTATTGATCAACGCATTGCAGAAGCCGAGAAATTAGGATTTACAGACATCATAATTCCCTCGCTCAACCTAAAAGGTGTAAATCTTCATAAATACCACATCAATATCCATCCTATGCGCAAAGTTGAAGAAGCATTACGTGCACTCTTTGGATAATTAGCTATCCGTCATAAACAGTATGGTCATCAATCCCGGCTTCGTTCAACGCTTCTATGCGTTCACGACAAGTACCACATTTTCCGCAATGGAATTCTCCTCCTTTATAACAACTCCAAGTTTCTGCATAGTCAACCCCCAACAACTTGCCATGCCTTGCAATATCTGCTTTAGAAATATTGGTATAAGGAGCCAACACTTGTATACCAGGATATGTCCCTAAACGAGTAGCCTCTGACATAGCATTTACAAATTCAGGACGACAATCGGGATAAATTACGTGGTCACCACCATGATTGGCCATCATAATATACTTCAATCCATTTGACTCGGCCACACCAGCCGCTATAGAAAGCATGATGCCATTACGAAAAGGAACTACAGTCGATTTCATATTTACATCATCATAATTACCTTCGGGTATTGCATCTGCGCCTTCTAGCAAAGAACTTTTAAAATACTTATGCACAAACCCCAAATCTATCACCAAATGTTTTATCCCCAAGCGCCCACAATGCAGAGCTGCAAAAGGAATTTCGCGCGCATTATGATTACTACCATAATCAAACGATATGCCCAAAGCTATACGGTCTTTATATTCATACAA
Source organism: Oscillospiraceae bacterium (assembly GCA_963639385.1). GTDB lineage: Bacteria > Bacteroidota > Bacteroidia > Bacteroidales > Bacteroidaceae > Prevotella. The sequence goes on along the minus strand of CAVHVH010000100.1, from coordinate 518 downwards.
CATGGTTATACTATCCATGCCGCCACTTACTATCAAAACAGAATCTTTATCCATAATAACCTTTTATAATTTTGTTTTTTGCAAAATTAGGCAATAATCGGGCAATGCCCAATTTTCCTTCCATTTTTTTGATTATTAAGTAGGATATTTGGTCGTCACATGGTTCAGAATAGACACACATCGTCTACTTTCAGCAATATTTTATCTGCAGTTTCAAATTGTAAGCATTTCATTGAAACTGTTTAGAATATTTAACAAACAATACACTATTATAGTTAACAAATGTTACAAAAGCAACCGTTTTCGCCCCATTTTTTTCGATAAAAAGTCACAAAGTTTTGGCCAAAAATAGCCCATTGGGGGGCCATTTTGGAGTTATCAACAGATGCGAACGATGTCGAAAACCCTAATTTTTGACCGTAAAATGCTAATATTTGGCAAATTTAACGGGTTTTAACATAACTCTCGCCCTAATTCTTGACAAACGAACTATAATTTTTGAGAACCTAAAGACCATC
>CAVHVH010000099.1:0-8477 GCA_963639385.1 Oscillospiraceae bacterium | reverse complement strand
ACAACCTTCTGATCCGTAGTCAGATGCTCTATTCAGTTGAGCTACGGAGCCATTCCGTATTGCTAATCAATCTTCAAGTGTTTCATTGTTTCTTAATTGCGAGTGCAAAGGTACATAGTTTTTCTTTTACGTCCAAATTTTTCAGTGTTTTTTTTTGAAACATTTTTATAATTTGTTCTCGCGTTGTTGAGGCTTGGGAAGAATATAAAGGGTGAGGAATTGGCGAAAAGCGTTTTCATACAATAGGTTCTACTGTAAAAATATTAGATTTGTTACGCCGTGACAGGCTACGACGTTTCAACTTCTGTGCGAGTAAACGTTACAACCATGGCGATGCTTCCCTATGTTATGGAATTCATCTCTATAATCGGTTTGACAGGGTAGTACTACGACATGTTTATATCACAGAAGAGAAATAAAAAGAGGGCGTGCCTGTTTTGACACACCCTTCTTTATAAAAGTGGAATGTATGTATTCTTATTATTTTATTAAATCTACCGAGCGCTTGAGGAACTCGTTTAGTCGTTGACCTTTTAGCATACCATTTTGGAGTAGTGCTAAGTCTATAAGCTGATGAACAACCTCGTTGCCAGCGGCATATTCACTTAGAATCTGTGTCTTCTTTTCACGCTGGTCATTGATAGCCTTTTGGGTATTGGCCTTGTCGTCCTTTTCTTCTTGAGTTATTTCCTCTGCTTTCTTGCCATTTTGACTTTGGTTGATAGCAGCCAGTCTAGCTTCCTGGCCGCGCAACTCTGCCTCTATGGGTTTCAGTGCATCGGCAGTGGCTTTTTCAGTTTCGTCTAGAACTCGTTTTACAAGTGGATGGTCACTGTTGAGCACTACCATATACGAATCGGGCATCTGCATGTAAAAACTCATTCCCGGTTGATACTTGCTAGTCTCTTTCATTCTGCGCATATACTCGTTTTGAGTAACAAGTACCGGTTGTCCATTTTCGCCCATAGGATGGACTTCAACCATAAATTCGGCCTTGTCTATCTTTGGCATTTGGCTCTTGAACACTTCAGAAAGTTTAGCGCTCTCGTCCTCGCCTAACTGGCTCTTCTTGTCGTCTTCTTTGACAATAAGTCTGTCAACGATGTCGGCATCAACACGAGAGAAACGGCTCTTCTTCAGTTTCTGTTCCAACATAGATATCGTTGGTACGTCAAGTTCGCCATCCATCAGCAGTACGCTGTATCCCTTGGCCTTTGCCGCCTCAATATAAGAGTATTGATCTGTAGCATTGTTTGCATAGAGATATATTAGATTTCCATCCTTGTCAGTCTGGTTGTCTTTGATAAGCGTCTTGTATTCTTCAAAGGTAAAGTATTTGCCTTCGGTATCTTTCATTAGCGAGAAGTCTTTCGCGCGGTTGTAGAAATCTTCCTGTGACAGCATGCCATAATTGATGAACAACTTAACATCGTCCCATTTCTCCTCAAAAGCTTTTCGGTCTTCTTTGAAGAGAGCTTGCAAGCGGTCTGCCACTTTCTTGGTGATATAAGTTGATATTTTCTTTACATTAGCATCGCTTTGCAGATAACTACGGCTTACGTTAAGAGGAATGTCGGGCGAATCGATAACACCATGCAGTAGCGTTAAGAAATCCGGTACTATACCCTCTACTTGGTCAGTTACAAATACCTGATTGCAGTAGAGTTGTATCTTGTTGCGCTGAAGTTCTATATTTGTCTTGATACGGGGGAAATATAGAATGCCGGTAAGATGGAATGGGTAGTCTACATTTAGGTGTATCCAGAATAGCGGCTCGTCGTGCATAGGATAGAGCGTACGATAGAATTTCTTGTAGTCCTCGTCTTTCAGCTTGTTGGGTGTTGCCGTCCACAATGGTTCCACATCGTTTATTATATTGTCTTCGTCGGTATCAACCTGCTTGCCGTCTTTCCATTCGGTTTTCTTGCCAAAGGCTACAGGCACGGCCAAGAACTTGCAGTATTTGTTGAGCAACGATTCAATGCGAGCTTTCTCCAAGAATTCCTTGCAGTCGTCATCTATATAAAGAATAATGTCAGATCCGCGGTCTTCTTTCTCTGTTTCTTCTATTGTATATGATGGACTTCCGTCGCACGCCCATTTTACGGCTTTCTCACCGTCCTTGTAGCTTCGGGTTATTATCTCTACCTTCTTGCTTACCATAAAGGCCGAATAGAATCCCAAACCAAAATGGCCGATAATGGCATTGGCCTTATCCTTGTATTTTTCCATAAAGTCGTTGACACCAGAGAAAGCTATTTGGTTGATATAGCGGTCTACCTCAGCGGCGGTCATACCTATTCCGCGGTCGCTTACAGTAAGCGTCCCCTTTTCTTTGTCCAAGTTCACGTGTACAGTTATATCACCCAACTCACCTTTAAAATCGCCTTGGGCCGCCAGCGTCTTTAATTTTTGAGTGGCGTCTACAGCGTTTGAAACCATTTCACGGAGAAATATCTCGTGATCAGAATAGAGGAATTTCTTGATGACAGGAAATATGTTCTCTGTCGTTACACCAATATTACCTTTTTGCATAATTATATTTATTATATGTGTATTAATTTTGTTCTGTCAATAAATATACAAAAAACGTGCCATAACCATGCATCTTGGTGTAAAAGGCCATCGTAAAACCAATCAGGCGAAATAAAAAAACGTTGTTAGAGTGCACTTTTTCCTTTATTTCCTTTTGTTTTCCAAAAACTTATGCTAACTTTGCACCCGCTGTCACGCGATGGCAGCAATTAAATTCAAACCTCATTAATAATAAATTTAAATTAAATGGCAACAAAAATCAGATTACAGCGCGGCGGTCGTAAAGGCTATGCTTTCTATAGCATTATTATCGCTGACGCAAGAGCACCACGTGATGGTAGATTTACTGAGAAGATTGGTACTTACAATCCTAACACCAATCCTGCAACTGTAGATTTGAATTTCGAGCGAGCTCTCTACTGGGTAGAGGTTGGCGCACAGCCTACCGATACAGCCCGCAACATTCTCAAGGGCGAGGGCGTATACCTAATGAAGCATCTTAAAGGTGGTGTAAAGAAGGGCGCATTCGACGAGGCTGCTATGCAGCAGAAGTTTGACGCTTGGAAACAAGGTAAAGAGCAGAAGACAACTACAGCTCGTGAAAATGTAGCCAAGAGCAAGAAAGAAGCCGCTGCCAAGGAACTTGAGCAGGAGAAGAAAATCAACGAGACTATCGCTAAGAAAGTAGCCGACAAGAAGGCTGCTGAAGCTGCCGCCAAGGCCGAAGCCGAAGCAGCTGCACAGGCAGAGGCTACAGAAGAGGCCTCAACTGAAACTCCCGCAGAGGCATAACTCTTATTCTAAAGAAATCAATAGGCTGAGTTCCTTGTGAGTCTCAGCCTATTTACATATATACGTATCTTAATTATAATACCAAAGGCGGATGTGCAAGACCCTTCATCTTGCGCATCCGCCTTTAACATACCCTATCGCCAATTCTATTCTCTTATCTCATTGTTTCGCTATCCTCTTCTCCAGAGTTATCATCCATTGCTTCAAAAATCACGCTTGGTTCAATTACCTCTAGCGCATGCCATGTCCCCTTTGGTATTTGGCAACCATATTTGGCTTGGGTAGGGCAGAGGTGTATGCGTTTCACTTCACGGTACTCTACCTTACGAGCAATGTCTTGTGCATCCATCCCATGTTTAAAATCCTCCGAAGAAGGCTTCTTATACGAAACTACTTCCTCATAAATTATTTCATCCAATTTGCCACACAGACAGATAATAGTTTCAGTGCTATTCTTGTGTTGGTGTATTGGCACTACCGTTCCTGGTAACAAGGCTTTTAGCTCACATAGGCAGTTGTCCTTCTCCGAAGTCCGTAAGTCGTAGTTCTGCTGCCGATGCGGGTTTCCTGTTGCTTGTTCAAAGAGTTTGCTAAATAAATCTTTATCAAATTCTATCATGGGGTAATCGTTTTGCTTTCCTTGGCATAAATCGGTATGTAGTAAGTTACAACTATAATTCAGGGATTATCTCTCTGTGATAATGACGTTGAATGTCATGAATATTAACTTTAAATCATAAAGGAAACTCGCATTCTTCACATATTCTAGATACAATTTTATCTTCTCCTGCATAATCACATGAATGTAATAATCTTCAGGGTCAGCAGCTTTCTCCATCAGTTCATTCTCATTGCGGAATTTTATGCTAGCTGGGTCCGTAATTCCCGGTCGCACATCCAGTACATGCAACTGTTCCTCAGTCCAATAATCCACATAATGGCGCACCTCTGGCCTTGGTCCCACCAGACTCATATCACCTATGAACACATTTATCAGCTGTGGCAACTCGTCAAACTTATACTTACGTATGTAATATCCCGAACGGGTTACGCGCGGATCCCTACCACCTATAGTTACTAACGAACCTTTGTCCGCACCTACCCACATAGAACGGAATTTAAATATGCGGAAGTCCTTGTTGTTACGTCCTACACGCACTTGTTGATAAAACACCGGACCTTTAGAATCCAACTTTATCCAAATGGTCAATATCAGAAAGAGCGGACTGAGTACAATCAGTCCCAATCCGCTCGCAATTACATCAAATATTCTTTTCATAACCGCAAAGTCACCTATGCGGCAGCAAATAAAAGAACCAAGGTTCACCCTTTAGGGCGAAAGCTTAGTGAACCTTACCAAAACTTTGAAAATCTACGGTTTCTGCGATTTTCAATTACATCCCTTTCATATAGGGAAGGGCTTGGGTTCGGTGAATGTTTCTTTGGTTCCTTTTCCTTGCGCCAAAGAAATGAACAATAAATTATATTCTTTTTACTATCTCTACAAAGTTTTCAATTACGTATTCCATGTCCTCCTCCGTCATCTTGGTGTTTAGAGGCAGCGTAATTTCATTTTCAAACTGGTGGTAGGCATTGGGGAAATTTTTAATGTCGAAGCCAAGTTTCTTGTAGGCCGTCATCATGGGTAACGGTTTGTAGTGAACGTTGGTGGCAATACCACGCTCTGCCATCTGCTCTATTACCTTGTTGGTCTCTTCGCGAGTCTTGCCCAATAAGCGTACAAGATACAAATGACCTGATGAAGTATAATTGTCGTCATAGTGTTTAAGCACGGTCACATTCAGTGCCTTAAATGCCTCATCATAGCGTTCTATCATCTTTCTGCGCTGCTCCAACATTCCCTTGTAACGCAGCATCTGTACCAATCCTATGGCTGCTACTACATCCGTCATATTACACTTATACCATGTACCTATGATGTCGTATTCCCATGCACCGAGCTTTGTCTTTGCCAGTGCATCCTTGTTTTGTCCGTGCAGACTTAGCAATTGCGTTTTGCGATAAAGGTTCTTGTTCCATGTCTCGCCTTCAATCTCCGGCACACCGCTAAACGTGTTGTCTGCATTCTTGTCCAATTTTTTCACCACCTTTTCATTGCCAAAAGGCAAGTTCCATGTCAGCGCCCCACCTTCTGCCGTAGTAAAATTCTTTACGGCATGGAACGAGAAAGACGAGAAGTCTGCTATCGAGCCAACCATCCGTCCTTTGCGCGAGGCGCCAAAGGCATGGGCCGCATCACAACAGATAGCTATACGCCCAAGCTTTTTCTGTAAGTCCGTCTTTGGCGCAAATATATCCTTCTTACTCTCCACTATACTAAACAGTCTGTCGTAGTCGCACGGAATACCCGCCAAGTCTACAGGAATTATGGCCTTCGTCTTTGGAGTAATGGCTTTCTCCACAGCATCATAGTCCATTTCCAGGTAGTCTTTCTGCACATCCACAAACACCAGTGTAGCCCCTACATGCTCTACTATCGAAGCACTTGCCGTGTAGGTATAGGCCGGAACTATCACTTCGTCACCTTCACCTATTCCTAACAGGCGTAGCGCCATTTCTCCGCATGCCGTTTGTGAGTTTAGGCATACCGCCTTATCTACGCCTACAAACTCAGCCACTTCCTTTTCAAGTCTTTTTGTGCGTGGTCCTGTTGTTATCCACCCCGATAGTATCGCATCGCGTACCTCCTTAGCCTCAGCCTCCGTCATATCCGGAGGAGAAAAAGGAATATTTCTTCTTTTTAATTCTGTATTCATAAATTTTACTTGTTTGTTTTCGATCATTTACCCAAGAAGTATTTGGATTTTTTTCAAAATATGCCTTAAAAAGTGTTTGGAAAATTTACATTTTAACGTAAAAAAGTCTTTGGAAAAAATATTTTTTATTACCTTTGTCCTTGAAATATAAGACATTTATTATATGTATTATCAAAGAATTATAGATACTTATCTTAAAGAATGGGCATCACGCGATGTTCGCAAACCTATTTTGCTCCGTGGAGCGCGTCAAGTGGGCAAGTCGTCTGCGGTACGTCATTTAGGCAAACAGTTTGAGAATTATTTAGAAATCAATCTTGAAATGGAGCCGCAATACAAATCCGTCTTTGCCCAAGACCTTAACGTTAAACGTATTGTCATGCAAATCTCTGCTATATCCGGTACAAGAATAGAAGAGGGTAAAACATTATTGTTTATAGACGAAATACAAGCATGTCCTGAGGCTATAATGTCATTGCGTTTCTTTAAGGAAAATATGCCCAATCTGCACGTTATTGCTGCTGGCTCTTTATTGGAATTTGCACTTGCTGAGTTACCAACGTTTGGTGTAGGACGCATACATTCTATGTTTATGTATCCTATGACATTCGACGAGTTTCTACTTGCCAATGGTGAGAGTATGCTACTTGATATTCGCAATTCCGCATCACCAAGTCATCCACTTCCACTTGCTTTACATGAAAAACTTATAAACTTGCTCCGTACCTATATGCTAGTCGGAGGAATGCCAGAGTGTGTTGCTAAATGGGTAGACAGTCACGACTATCTATCGTGTCAAGAGATACAAGATGATATTCTTGTCAGTTACGAGGATGACTTCCCCAAATATAAGAAAAAGGTTGACATAAACTTGCTGCGAAACATATTGCGTAGCGCAGCCGTGCAAGCCACAAAGAAATTTGTTTATACAAAAGTGGGCGACTATAAGACAACCGAGGTGAAACGTGGTCTCGACCTATTGATACTTGCGGGATTGCTTATTCCCGTTACCCAGACCAATGCTAATGGAGTGCCATTAGGTAGCGAGGCAGATAAGTCTTATTGCAAAATTCTCTTTTTCGATTGTGGGCTGATGTTGCGTCTTTTAGGCATAACCATGGGCGACACCACAATGCTCACTACCCAAATTCTTACTTATACTGCAGCCGACCTCGTAAATAAAGGCAGCATGGCCGAACTTGTGGTTGGTCTTGAGTTGTTGCATTACATGACTCCCAACCTAAGACATGAACTGTATTATTGGGTTCGTCTGTCAAAAAACTCTTTGGCAGAGATAGATTACCTACTACCATCCAACCTCACTATTCTTCCCATTGAGGTCAAAGCAGGAATGCAAGGTGGTATGAAAAGTTTATGGAAGTTCATGCGCGATAAGCATCTTACAGAAGCCGTTCGTTGTTCTTTGGAGAATTTCGGGGAGTTTAACTATGTTGACCAAGATGATGCCGATGCCGTTCGTCATGTTTGTGTATGTCCGCTTTACGCAATCTCTCAGATTGGCAATCTAACAAATACTCTTAACTGAATGGTTTTTCCACACGCTCTTTTTCCCCCATTTCCAGTTAAGCCAAGATCGGGTTCTCAAAACAAATCCCATCAAATAATTTTCATTGCTGTACACCAATTGGTATTTCCAACGATTACCCAAGTATCGTTTAATTTTACCATTCAAAGAGTGTGCTTCAACAATTGTCGGATTCAATACTTCATTTAAAATACGCTTCTCCATTGTCTCGTTTTTGGGCCAATTGGGAAAACAATCTGCAGAAATGCCAATATATTCTATGCAAATACTATTCAAGCTGCATAAAAACTTAAAATAGCCGCCATTTACAGCTAATTTTTTCACAGTATTCCAATCAATTTGATTAAAGTCTTTATTTTTTTTAGCATTCCTTACAACCAATGCGTAATCAATGATTTGCCGTAAGTTAGCTCCACCATATACAAAGTGTCCTGCAAAGTGAAGAGGAAGAAAAACGATATTGAACATTGTCGATGGTAACCAGCAACCAGTTTCCATATCAAGACTGCTATTCTCGTTAAGTTCTTTCTTTAAGAATTCCTCTACATTAAACAACGAAGGATGTTCTTGCTCACATATAATAGAAGCATGGTTTTCTACGTGAACACCGTCGTAGTCATATACACTATGCTTCTCCTCATTCTGTTTCACCTCTATACCCATTTCTTTGATGAGAGTATCTGCATATTGCCCTTTACCACAAAAATAGACATCCAAATCACCTACTCCTCGATGGGCAGGAATAGAATATAATTTCGACAATCCATATCCCTTTATGAGAGCCATTCTTATCCCTTTATTTAAAAATAAAGTTGATAAATTTTTGA
>CAVHVH010000098.1:0-8725 GCA_963639385.1 Oscillospiraceae bacterium | reverse complement strand
CGGCACGTACGGTGGTGTGAGAGGTCGGAAAACGAAAGTAGGAAGAAAACTACTTAGTTTTCCTCCTACTCGATTTACAGCATAGGATTAAAGTCCAAGATCCTTTTTGATTTCATTTATTTTAACCAGACTTTCTGTTTTGCATCTCTCATAACAACCAGCACATTTCATAGTACCCTTAATCTCAAGATAGAATTTGATTTTTGGTTCTGTACCAGATGGTCTTACGCTCACTTTGGTTCCATTTTCACAGAACCACTGTAAAACATTGCTTGTGCTAGGCATATCCAATTTTGTAACGTTCCCGTTTCCGTCAATTTGAGTAAGGCTCTGATAGTCCTTAGAACAGATAATTTTACTTCCAGCTAGTTTTTGAGGAGGATTGCTTCGATAATTGCTCATCATCTGCTTGATTTCGTCAGCACCTGTTTTTCCAGGTTTTACTACATTGATTGTATATTCCTCAGAAAAGCCATATTCTAGATAAATTTCCATCAACAATTCATATAGCGTCTGGCCTTTATCCTTAGCATAGGCGCAAATCTCAGCTAAAAGGGAGCAAGCAGAAACTGCATCCTTATCACGCACAAAATCTTCGGCCAAGAAACCGTAGCTTTCTTCCCCACCACCAATATATTGTTGTTTCCCTTCGGAAATAGCTATTTCGCGAGCAATCCATTTAAAACCGGTATAGCAATCGCGCATTTCAATATTGTTCTTTTCTGCAATTTTACGAATAACCTCTGTTGTTACAATCGTTTTAACAATGAAATCACTATCCTTCATTTTACCCATAGCCTTACGCTTGGTTATGATGTAATAAAGGAAAATCAAACAGGTTTGATTGCCATTGATGAGAATCCATTCGCCTTTGTCATTCTTACAGGCCATACCTACCCGGTCAGCATCTGGATCACTGGCCATAATAATATCTGCATCAATAGCCTTGGCATCTCTAAGAGCCAATGTCAAAGCCTCACCATTTTCAGGGTTTGGTGATATTACAGATGGAAAGTCGCCGCTACGTTGCATTTGCTCCTTGACGCAATGAACATTTTCAAATCCCCAATATTTTAGTGATTGTGGTATCATCATCATGCCCGTTCCGTGAAGAGGAGTATATACAATCTTCAAATCCTTTTGGCGCTTTATTACATCAGCATCGATACAGAGCGTGTGGATTTTTTCAAGATAGACCTTGTCTATATCTTCTCCGATAATCTCTATAAGTTCCTTGTTTCCTGTAAATTTTACATCTGTAATAGTAACTTTATTTACTTCATTTATAATGCCTGTATCGTGAGGAGACAACACTTGTGCGCCATCTTCCCAATAAGCTTTGTATCCATTGTATTCTTTGGGATTGTGACTAGCTGTAATATTGACGCCTGCTTGACATCCTAGGTGACGAATAGCAAACGAACATTCGGGAGTTGGGCGCATATCGTCAAAAAGATATACTTTTATATTGTTGGCAGAGAAAATATCAGCAACAGTTTCTGCAAAAAGTCTGCTATTGTTGCGACAATCATGACATACAACGACTGATATTTGTTCCTTTTCCTTGAAGTTTTTTTTCAGATAGTTGGCAAAGCCCTGTGTTGCCATTCCTACCGTATAAATATTCATGCGATTGCTTCCAACCCCCATTATGCCACGAAGACCTCCTGTACCGAACTCAAGGTCTTTATAAAAACTTTCAATAAGATTGGTCTTATCTTCCGATGCAATAAGGTTTTCTACTTCCTTGCGTGTTGCCTCGTCAAAAGCAGGAGCTAACCATTGCTGTGCTTTTTCTACGCATTGGGCAATCAATTGTGCATTATTTTCCATATTAATGTTTAATAAATTGTTATAGTATAATGCAAAGTTAACAAATTATATTCTTGTTAATCGTTTAACTTGCCTTTTTTTTGTATTTTTGCAATCAACAATTAACAAATAAGCTTTTTATGTATTTCATTGGATTGATTATAGCTATTGGTACATTTCTCATTATAGGTGCTTTTCACCCGATAGTAGTAAAAGTTGAATATTACTATGGAACAAAAACGTGGTGGATATTCTTGTTGTTGGGAATTGGGGCTATAATAGGTTCTTTATGTATAGGGGAAATCATACTTTCTAGTATGTTAGGAGTATTGGGTGCTAGTTGCTTATGGTCTATTGGCGAACTTTTTGAGCAAAAGAAACGTGTGGAGAAGGGGTGGTTTCCTAAGAATGAAAATCGACAATGAAAACAGTTCTGATATTGATAGGCAAAACAGAGAATAAGCTCTTTGCTACAAGCATTCAAGACTATGTAGGCCGCATATGTCATTATATACCATTTGAAATAATAACAATACCTGAGATTAAAAATACGAAAAACCTTTCAACAAATCTTTTGAAACAACGCGAAGGAGAGCTACTATTAAAGCTAGTACAACCTTCAGACACACTAGTATTACTTGATGAACATGGTTTGGAACTGCGGAGTATAGAACTAGCACAATGGTTAGTTAAGCGTAACCGGGATTCACGGAGGTTGGTATTTGCAATTGGTGGCGCATATGGTTTTTCTCAAGATGTATATCAGAGAGCTAATGACAAGTTAAGTTTATCGCGTCTGACTTTTTCTCATCAAATGGTTCGCCTTGTTTTTGCAGAGCAATTTTATCGTGCCTGTACAATAATAAAAGGTGAACCGTATCATCACGAATAAACAATAAAAATCGTTATATATCATGAACAAAAAAAATCTGCTTTTATCAACTATTGCTTTTGTCGCTCTGACAATTTCGGCACAAGCTCAACGTACAAGGGCAAGTTATGTAAATCCGATGATAGGTACAGCGGGAATGGGACATACCTTCCCTGGCGCATGTTCTCCTTTCGGAATTGTACAATTAAGTCCAGAAACTGATACTATACCACAAAATGTAAATGGAAAATATCAACCTAATGTTTATTCCTATTGTGCAGGATACCAATATGACGACCCGACTATTGTCGGATTCAGCCATACACATCTGAGTGGTACAGGGCATAGCGATTTAGGAGATATTCTTATTATGCCTCAAACGGGTAAACTAAAGCTAAATCCAGGTACTGCAAACAATCCAGATGCTGGATATCGTTCCCGTTATTCTCATGATACAGAAAAGGCTTCTGTTGGATATTACGAGGTAACCCTTTCAGATTATAATGTTCGTGCTCAGTTAACAACTACTCAGCGTGTGGGTGTACATCGGTACACATTTCCTAATGTGAGTGAGGCACGACTAATAATTGATTTGATGCATGGTATATACAATTATGATGGCAAGGTACTTTGGAGTTCTTTGCGAGTAGAAAACGATACTTTGCTTACTGGTTATCGCATTACAAATGGATGGTCAAGAGCTAATTATACATATTTCGCTATAAGTTTAAGTAAACCAATAAAGACCTATGGATATCGCGATATGAAAGAATTGAAATATCGAGGATTTTGGCGAAAATTTGACACTTACCATAATTTTCCCGAGATAGCAGGACAAAATGTGGTAACCTATTTTAATTTTGACAATACCGATCGCCAGCCCATTACAGTTAAGGTGGCTCTCTCCGCTGTTAGTACAGAGGGCGCATTGAAGAATCTAAAGGCAGAGGCAAGTGGACTTACATTTGAACAAGTGCGCAAAAGTAACGAAGCCCTTTGGGAGAAAGAACTTTCTTGTATTAACGTAGAAGGAACAGAAGATCAAAAGGCCATGATATACACTTCGCTGTATCATACACTTATAAATCCATCTATTTATATGGATGTTGATAGAAAATATCGTGGGGTAGATGGTAATATACACGTAGCCAAAGATTTTGACAATTATACCATATTCTCGGTTTGGGATACTTATCGTGCAGAGCATCCATTTCTACAATTAGTGAAACCCAATTACAATTTAAATATGGTAAAATCTATGATTGCTCATCAGCAACAGAATCGTTTGCATATGCTACCTGTATGGAGTCTTATGGGCAACGAAGGATGGTGTATGACGGGCTATCATGCAGTAGCTGTCGTGGCTGATGCTTTGGTAAAGGGAGCTCAACTAAATATAAATGAGGCCCTTAAATCTATGGATGAGACTGCCAATTGTTCTTATTTTCCCAGCGTAGAAAAATACAAACAATTAGGATACGCTCCATACGATAATGATAAGACCGCAGCCTCTAACACTCTTGAATATTCCTATGACGACTGGACTATATATGCAGCGGCCATTAAGGCTGGACAGAATGACTTGGCACAAAAATACGCCAAACGTGCATTATACTATCGAAACACATTTGATAAGCAATGTGGTTTTGCTTCTCCACGTTATACAAACGGCGAATTTAAAAAAGATTTGGATCCCTATCAAACTTATGATGAAGGATTTATAGAGGGAAATTCATGGAACTTTTCATTCCAAGCACCCCAAGATGTTTATGGACTAATGAACCTTTATGGAGGTGATAAGCTATTTATTAAACGTCTTGACGAATTATTCAAAATGCATCTCCCTGAAAAATATTATGTAGACAACGAAGATATTACCGAAGAAGGATTAGTAGGCGGATACGTACATGGCAATGAACCAAGTCACCACATTCCCTATCTCTATGCATGGACTTCTGCACCATGGAAAACCCAAGAACGCTTGTGTACTATTATGACGCAAATGTACAAAAACCATATTCGAGGATTGAGCGGCAATGATGATTGTGGCCAAATGTCAGCATGGTATCTTTTCTCGGCAATGGGTTTTTATCCAGTATGTCCAGGTACAGATCAATATGTCATTGGAGCACCTTTCTTACCTTATATGCAAGTTAGTCTTCCCAATGGAAAAACAATAACAATAAAGGCTCCGAAAGTAAGTAGCCGTAATAAATATATCCGTAGTATACGTATTAACGGACGTCCTTATTCCAAGCTCTATCTTACCCATTCCCAATTGACTAATGGGGTTATTTTAGAATTTGACATGTCTGACAAACCCAATAAAAGCAGAGGTTTAAACATATCAGATAAACCCTATTCTATGACAAAATAAATACTGATGGCTACAATTAAGGGATGAGCATTTGTTCATCCCTTAATTATAATTACAACATAAAATGATAAATTTAATATTATCAACTATAGTTAGTATACTTGCATTTGGCGCGGTGGGCGATAATGGTCAAACAAACAATGCAGAGGCTATTAATAAGGCAATTGAATATTGCTCTCAAAATGGTGGCGGACAAGTAAATGTACCTGCCGGAAAATACATGACAGGAACGATATTTCTTAAAAGCAATGTTACACTTTTTCTTTCAAAGGGAGCTGTATTGGTAGGTTCTTCTCAACTTCACGATTACCAGCCACTTGTTACTACACTCGATTTGTCTAAATATGAAAGTGGAGAAGGTACTGTAAATTATAATAGCGCAACAGATCCCGAATGGTCTTTGGCTTTAATATTTGCAATAGGAATACATCATGCAGGTATTCAAGGAGAAGGGGTTATAAATGGCAATAATGTGCGCAACCCCAAAGGTGAAGAACATATGCGTGGCCCTCATACTATATTAATGGTAGGATGCAAAAAAATGACTTTTAGTGATTTTACGGTCAATAATTCATCCAATTATGCCTTTTTAGCTTATCGTACGAAAAATACGCGTTACGAGCGTTTAAAGATCAATGGAGGATGGGATGGAATTCACATTCGTGGAGCAAAGCAGTTATATATTGATATGTGTAATATCCATACTGGTGATGATGCTGTAGCTGGAGGCTATTGGGATGAAGCCTATATTACAGACAGCCAACTTAATTCGTCATGCAATGGAATACGTATGATAATGCCATCTAAAAAAGTTTACATAACAAGATGTTTGTTTGCAGGACCGGGCACATATATTCACCAAACTTCAGGACGTACTTCTACAGAAACAGCTATTAATATTCAACCGGGTAGTTGGGGAAAGGCTCCAGGAAAATTGGATAAAATATTTATTCGCAATTGTAATATAAATAATGTATTATCTCCCATTTCTGTAACATTGAATGATGACAATAGTGGGGGTATTATTGTAATTGAAGATCTCAAAGCCCATAATATCAACCATATGGCTATGTCGGTAAAAAGTTGGGGGAATGCGTTTACCAAATATGTTTCTTTGCGTAATATTGACATTGAATTTATAGGAAAAGATGACCCTATGCTCCCATCATGGTTTAAGGATAAATCATTTAGTGAATGGCCCGTTTTTCCATGCTGGGCTTTGTATTTCCGCAATATAGGCCAAGTAAAAATGGAAAATGTAACATTACGCTTGAAAGGCAAAGATTACCGTTGCCCAGTTATTTATGACAATGTAAATAAACAACCATTAGACAATGTGTATAAAGTTGATTTGGAGAAAGAAAAATAGATAAACCACATACCTTATATCAACAATTCCACTATGGCTGGTGGTGATAAAAACATTGGAGAACAATTAAATCTCAAATGCTATTTTTTAAGAGAGCCTCTTGTCGGATTCGAACCAACGACCCCGAGATTACAAATCACGTGCTCTGGCCAACTGAGCTAAAGAGGCGGGTGGGCAAGCTATTCTTATCGCGCCGCTACAACCTATTACCCTTGCTATGTTCCCATCCTGGGGGATTCACAGGGAGCTGGCCGTAAGAGACTTGCCCGTTTAGCGGATGCAAAATTACCATTTTTTATGCAAAAACAAATATGATTTTCTGTTTTTTTTCTGTGTTTAACACTTTCGTTAGCATTCACATTAATAATATATTAGCTTTTAAGACATCATCAACTATCTAACATGAACGTTTATTATGCCACTTAAATCACCTACCAAAAGTAATATAGAAGGTCAAAATAGCGAACTATAATATTTTACCGAAAGACCAAACGTCTACATAAAATAGCCCAAAAGGGCTGATAACTCATGAGAAGTTTCAGCCCTAATTCTATCTATGAATATTCGTAACCTTATAGTTGATTATCAACATAGGGTACATTGATTATGGACGAGGATTTACTATTTCGTTAACCGCATCACCAATACAAGCATTGGGCATTTGGATGTGTAGCATCTCGCATACAGTAGGTGCAATGTCTACAATCCTAGTAGGTGTAGATGTCTGTCCGTGCGGAACTTTCCATCCCATAAAAACCATAGGAATATGAGAGTCGTATGGATTCCACACGCAATGACTTGTACCGCGATAATCCGGAGTTACTAATCCGTCTACATTATGTGGTTTTGGCATCACAAAAAGATCACCACTACGATCTGGATTCCATCCATTGACAATACGTTCACGGATAATTTGTGGAAGATTAGCCGCTACAGCATTAGCATAATCAACTACCATATGCACCTTTGGATTGCGGCTTAGTGAGTCTGCCACTTCTTTTTTGACGACGTCAAAATTAAGTCTAGCCTTAGCTATAGCTTTATGATTAATATAAATACGATTAGAATTTGCCATAAGCACTACCTTATCGATGCCGTATTTATTTTTTAACGATGCATTAATCGACTTGATTTCATTCCAAGCAGCATACCCATCTGCAGGTATCTTGTGGTTTTTCATCACATTGGCATTGTGCATCCCTCCATGGTCAGCAGAAAGGAAGAAAAGGTAATTGCCCTTGCCTACTTTTTGGTCAAGATAGTCAAGGAATGCTGCCAATTCTGTATCTGTACGCATAAATACAGCCTTATTTTCTGCCCCACGTGTACCATAGGCATGACCTATCACATCGGTTGGAGAAATACTGATTGCGAGCATATCGGTAACATTATCTTGCCCAAGTTGCTCATTATCGAGTACTGCTTTTGCCATTTGGAATGTTTTGGTAACACCATCGGGAAGCATCTTTACATCAGTACCGGGTTTTACTTGAACTGTCTTGTTGAAGCGTTTTACCCAATCAGGCAATTGTTGCATATAGTATGTGCTAGAAACAAAATGACCTGCTTCTGTATCCCACCAATAGGCAGCATCTGCAGCATGGCCTGCGGGAAGTATGGCAGCACGATCTTTGAGAGCTACACCATAGACTTTGGCCTTATAATCAGTAGCAATCTTGAGCATATCGCCAATACCTGTAGCCAATAGATTTCGGGGAGACATCTTACCTGCCTTACCTTTTGATCCCACACTTTGAACAGTAGAATCTGACACGCAGTACATTAGTTTACCATCTATCATGAAATCGTTTCCAGCAATACCGTTGAGAGCAGGCACCGATCCCGTATAGATACACGAGTGTCCGATAGCCGTTACTGTCGGTACATAATTGATCATGGTATTCTCACAACTGAAACCTTCACGCAGAAGCCGTTTGAATCCCCCATCGCAGAACTGGTCGTTGTAATAATAGAGATAATCCCATCTCATTTGGTCAACTACAAAGCCTACCACCAATTTTGGGCGCTCTATTTGACCAGATGCCGACATACAGGCAAGTACCATCATGAAGGCAGAAAATAATTTTTTCATAGTAATTGGTTTTGTTGTTTATTAAATAATTGGAACGAAAAGCCAAACTATTTTAGCTTTCTATGCAAAGATATACATAATAACACAATAAATGGAATATATAAATAAAAAAAATCCCGATTTCGCAAGAAACCGGGTCCTCATAACTAAAAATAATATAATTGTAACGCCATGGGCGTTTTCCTTGTTCGCCAAGGGCAATTA
>CAVHVH010000097.1:0-8739 GCA_963639385.1 Oscillospiraceae bacterium | reverse complement strand
CAACACGTCAAACAACATATCCCACATTTCCTTGTACACACGTATTGGCAATTCTACCTGTCGTAATGCCTGTCTACTTAATATGCCATACAATGACTTGTAGTATCCGGCAACTTCGTTAAGAGCGTCACAATCTAACGGTCTGTCCTCCACCATCTGTTTTATACGCGAGGGGTAGTACATTGTTTCATGCTTAAGCGTAGAAAGACAATTGTCTAACACGCTATTACTTACATAAAGACGAGCCGCTTCGTACTGATACCTACTTAACTCGTCAAGTTTCATATCTATAGTATCACTCTGTTGTTCCTCCCAAGTAATCTGCCGATGCAGATCTTGCCGTATCTGATTCACGAAATTATCTAAAATCCATACTTTACTATTCAGCGGTGCTTTAGGCGACGGCCATATTTCTGCTATTTTTTGTAATTTTTCCTTTGAACTACAGTCGGCCAATAGCACGCCATTGACTTGCTGTATGCTATTGATGCACATACGATATGCAATTTTATAGCGGTAGTAGAAGATATAATAAACTGGGAAAAGAACTACCAGCAAAAGTATAAGTATAACAATGGCAACATTCTTATTGGTATCCGATTTTTGCAACACTTTCACATAATCATCCAACGAACGATCGGCGCTATACAAACGAAACAACTGGGTATATACACCATTATTATATTCGTAGAGTTTCCATTCATGCAATGCCAAGGCGGCTACTGCTATTTCGTTCCGCATATTCAGTATAACCGAATAGTCTATTTTTTCCCTACTCTTAAACCATTCTATTTCTGCGGCATTTCCCCATGTATCATCTTCAAGAGTAAGCAATTGGGACGGTTTACTTTGTGGATGACGCAACAGATACATATCATTTAATGCTTTAATACAGCTATCGCCCATAACCAATGCCCTACGATAATTACCATTGATATTGTACTGGTAAAGCGAATCAGAAAATTGTCGACTCTTACTTACGGCATCTTGAGAGAACAATTGCAAACAAGAGAATACCATAACCAAGCCGACCAACAAACGTGTTACACCCAAAGGCAATCTAAACCAGAAACGGCTACCCTTTTCAAGCCTTTCTGCACCAATAGCACAGTTAGCGAAGTATGGACTTATCTTTTTATATTTTTCAATAATTCCTTTGCAATTCATCAGCCCGAACCCATGTTCTTTTCCATCTTGCAAAGTATCAAACGTATCGACTATAGGCTTGTGGTCAAAAATATGAGCCAATTGGCCTTCTGTAAGTCCACGCCCTGTATCGGCAATGCTTATTTCAGCATATCCATTACGGTTTTCTGCGTATATCTCAACCCGTCCGTTTTCAGGTGTAAACTTACGCGCATTATCAGCCATAGTGTTAATCATAAACAGAGTAAGGGTCTTGTCGGCCTTTATAACAATATCGGTATGGCGGATATCAAGTATAATACCTTTTTGGTAAAAACCTATTTTACTTTTGCCCACCATATCAAATAAAGACTGCAATGAAAAACTCTCTATATGCAGATTGAGTTGACCTTGGCACAACCGTATCCATTTTGTAAGCACACCATTGTATTCATTTATCTTGTCGGCAAGCTCTGCAATATACTCCGCACGTTCTTTGTCATCACCATTTTGATGAAGCTTTGTTATCTCGTGCAACATTCTATCTATCAATGGCATTATACTGACAACCAAAGACATTTTAGCCCTTTGTTCAAGATTTCTGCGGAGATTTTGGGCAAGATGATTTTTCTCTAATTCTATTGATTCGTGTATCTCATCGCATCTCTCCATTTGACTTGCAATATTTTCACGATTCATTTCCTGCCATTTGCGTAACGGGACTACAAGCTGTTCTATGTCTTTTTGTACATCTGTTCTTTTCCTTTTGAAATAAAGGTAGATTAACAAACCTATTAGAATAAACAACACCAACACGATGGCTGCAATCATGAAATTGAGTTGTTTCGATGATTTGTCCAATAGTTCGGCACGAGCCTCCAACATTCTATCTTGTCGGGTTTTCTCCTGCATATCAAGATAGATATTACGATTGTAATCACTATTTGGTTTATCATCAATGGCCGAATAAGCTAAAGACATTTGCTCGCGAATAGAAGCGACCAAATCTGGAGCACGTTCAATAATTGTATCTTCTTCCAAGGCATTATGCAAACAAATAAGCGCCGAATTGTAATTTTTCAAAGTCCAATAACACTTTGCAAGCGTGCGGTAGGCACCTGCTATCTGATAGACATCACCATAGCCTTGGAATATATGCAACGCTCTCTCAGCCAGATTACCTGCAAGCAAAGAGTCAGGCATATTGTCGGTATTGACAAAAGATATTGCTAGAGGATTGTCTGCAATAATTTTTCTACCATTTTGGGCATCGGCTAAATGTTCACTCAAGCCCTGTAGCGCCTGAGCTTCAAAAAACGGAATATGTTGTTGACGTGCTATGGCATAACATTCTACCAACCGCTCAAATTCCATTTGTTGTATTTCGCTTTGGGTTTGCGCCTTGACAATACCGCCAGACCCAACATTATATAAATAATTAAGGTACTGCACAGAATCTTGTTTGAGACAATCACTATCTGACAGACGTCCCATTTCGCCTTGCGACTGACTAAGCAAACCCACATAATAGAAATAGACCGAAGCTACAATATAAAATTCAGAATAAGCGTAAGCAAAGCGCTTCTTCTGATGCGGATTGAGCAGTTCTTTCTCTTCTTCTATACGCCGAATTCGGCGTAGAGCCTGCTCACGATATACATAAAAGTCTTTATTGTTGGATTTGCGTTGGCAAAGCCTCATCATCTGCACATCGGCAACCAGCAGTTCTATTTGATTATCGGTTACCTTATCTAAATGTTCTATAAGCGCCTGCACCTTTCCGTAATCCATTTGTGCCATGCTAACAAAGGCCAGATTATTAAGAGCTTCGGCCTGTCCATCAGCATAGTGCGACGACAGTTTCAGTGCCCTATCGGCATAAATCCGAGCGCTATCTAAACTACGATAATGGCTGGCATATGCCCGCTCATTAAGCATATCTACTTGACGTATAGCACTATTGTCACAAGCCATAATACACAAAAGGCTTCCTATACCAAGCAGTGATATAGGGAAGCCTTTTAACATACAGGCGAACAATCGCAAGGATTCTCCAATGCTATTGTTGTTCATATCGCAGTTAGATAACCTGTGGAGCAAGTGTCTACTGACGCGCTTTGGCTATATAGCCTAATGTTTCAACACACTTGTCGGTAACCGACTGCCAGTCGCCTGCATCAATAACACTTTTGGGAAACAGTTTACTACCCATACCCACACACAATACACCACTCTTTATCCATGCGGTTATATTCTCTTCTTCTGGGCTTACCGCGCCTGTCACCATTATATTACTCCAACGAAGAGGGGCCATTACATTCTTTACAAACGAAGGTCCACCTACATTACCTGCCGGGAATATCTTGGTAACATCGCAACCAGCAGCCTGAGCATTACTAATCTCGCTTACCGTTCCGCATCCAGGACTATACGGCACAAGACGACGGTTGCAGACTGTGGCTATTTCAGGATTGAAATTGGGACCCACTATAAAGTTGGCACCCAATTGCATGTATAGTGCGGCCGTTGGGGCATCTATCACCGTACCTGCTCCCAATATCATTTCTGGGCATGCTTGTGCAACCCATTTACTAAGTTCACCGAAGATTTCATGTGCAAAATCACCACGGTTGGTAAATTCAAACACTCTTACACCGCCTTTGTAGCACGCCTCTATTATATGCTTACAAATATCAATGTCATTATTATAAAAAACTGGAACCATGCCGGTATCGCGCATGGCCTGAATAACCTGTACTTTATTAAATCTTGCCATAACTAATATTTATCTTTGTACCCTACCTGAAGCATCACCACCTACAAGAGCTTCTACCTCTTCGCGGCTTACAATATTAAAATCTCCTGGAATAGTATGTTTGAGAGCCGATGCTGCCACCGCAAATTCCAACGCCTTGGCTTGATCTCCCTTATATGTTATCAATCCGTGTATTAATCCACCGGAGAACGAGTCACCACCCCCTACGCGATCTACTATGGGCAATATATCGTAATGCCGACTCTCATAGAAATTGTGACCATCATAACTAAGAGCCTTCCAACCGTTGTGTGATGCTGACAAACTTTCTCTTAACGTACTTACAACGTACTTGAAACCGAATTCGGCCATCATACCCTTGAATATACCATAATATCCCTCTGCTGATGTCTGTCCTTTCTCAACATCGGCTTCTGGAGTAAATCCCAAACAGAGTTTAGCATCTTCCTCATTACCTATGCATACATCTACATACTCCATAAGTGGACGCATCACCTGCTGAGCCTTTTCTGACGTCCACAATTTCTTGCGGAAATTGAGATCACAACTTACCGTAACCCCATACCTCTTGGCTGCCTGACATGCCAACATTGTAAGTTCGGCAGCTCTATCGCTTATAGCTGGTGTTATGCCGCTCCAATGGAACCAATCAGCCTCGCGCATAATCATATCAAAGTCAAAATCCTCCGGAAGAGCCTCAGCCATTGAACTTCCAGCTCTGTCATAAATGACTTTCGATGGACGCATACAAGCACCACTCTCTAAATAATAGATTCCCAACCGAGAACCTCCACGGGCTATATAGTCACAATGTACTCCATACCGACGTAGCGCATTAAGGGCACACTGCCCTATCTCATGGGCAGGCAACTTACTGACAAAATAAGCCTCATGTCCATAGTTGGCGCAGCTTATCGCCACATTGGCTTCACCGCCACCATATACTACATCAAAGGTATCACTCTGTACAAACCGTTTTTGGCCTGGTGACGAAAGACGAAGCATTATTTCGCCCATTGTTACAATTTTTGCCATTTCCTAATTTCTGTTTTAAATGATATTGTCTTTGGCAAAATTACTCATAAAATTAAAGATTGGGAAATGAATTGAGGAAAAAATCCATTTCACCACAAATAAAATCGAAGCATTCATTCATCTTAATCTCAGAGTAATGGATGGTTCTATAAATTAGCTTTGCTCGATTTGCATACGAAAGAACACAAAACGCAAACACCCAACAAAGAAAGAACTTGGCATTGGTAATTTATAGAACCACCCAAATATCTAAAATGGCAACGAAAAGACAACGGAATATCATTTTTTGCCATAATGTGTTTATACAATTCGGTTATTATTGCTATTTTTGCAGAGATTAATCAACAAGACATGCCCGAGAAGATAAGAATCAAGGATATAGCCGAGCGTGCCGGCGTATCAGTTGGCACTGTAGACAGAGTGCTCCATGGGCGCCCCAACGTGTCTGCTACAGCCAGAAAAAAGGTTGAAAGCATTCTGAAGGAGATAGATTACAAGACAAATGCCTATGCTAGTGCCTTGGCGCGCAACCGGTCGTACAATTTCATACTTCTGATGCCCTTATACGAATCGGAAGCCTACTGGGAAGAGATAGAAGAGGGCGCCAAAAAGGCCAACGAAACTCGGCGCGATTTTCACATAAACCTACGCATTGTTTACTTCAACCGTTTTTCCAGCGAATCGTACGTTGAGAAATGCAGACAATGTCTTAATGCCAAACCCGATGGTATAATTATTGTTCCTGCCGATATAGAAGCTACCAAAGCGTTTACTGAGAATCTTCACCTAACAGGAATCCCATTTGTTATGCTCGATTCATTCATTCCCGAACTAAAGCCACTGGCTTTTTTCGGGCAGGATTCATTTTGCAGCGGATATTTTGCAGCCAAGATGCTAATGCTCATAGCTCGCGCGGAAACAAACATTATGCTTATGCGCTTGGTAAAAGACGGAAAGGTAGTGAGCCAACAACAAGAAAACCGCGAGGTGGGATTTTTAAGCTACATGCACAAACGCTTTCCACATGTAAAGATAAGTTATCTTGACTTACCTATCGAGTATCATAACGACAAAGATTTGTATAGGGATATGCTTGACACTTTCTTTGCCTCACACCCCGACATTCATCACTGCATTACATTCAACTCGAAAGCCTATATTTTGGGAGACTATCTTCAGTCTACCCACCGTAACGATGTGCAGATAATGGGCTACGACATGGTGCACCGCAACGCTATGTGTCTGCGCGAAGGTACCATATCGTTTCTTATTGCCCAACACGCTTTCGTACAGGGCAGTTTCTGCGTAGAAGCTCTCTTCCAGCATATTGTACTCAAGAAAGAGGTAAATGCCGTGAACTACATGCCCATAGAGTTGATTACAAGAGAAAATATGGATTTTTACCGACGCTCTATTTAATTTATGATAAATAACCGCAAAGGATTGTTGGCATTATCGCCATTGTTAGTATTCATAGGCTTCTATCTTACCCTATCAATAATTGCCGGCGATTTTAGTAGAGTACCCATCACCGTAGCCTTCATGGTCACTAGCATTTATGCCATCTGTATATCTGGTGGTCACACGCTACAACAACGCATAGACATTTATAGCAGAGGAGCCGGTTCAGAGCGGTTATTGCTAATGCTATGGATATATGTGCTGGCCGGAGCTTTTGCTTCGTCGGCTAAAGCCATGGGGTGCATCGATGCTACCATCAACATGACGCTACATTGGGTTCCGTCAAATCTGTTGCTTCCCGGACTATTTGCCGCCGCATGTTTCATTTCGCTATCGATAGGAACTAGCGTTGGTACTGTAGTGGCGCTAGCTCCCGTAGCCGCAGGGATAGCCCACGCCGCCGGAATATCGGTACCCATGACGGTTGCCGTTATCGTAGGCGGATCTTATTTCGGCGACAACCTTTCTTTCATATCAGACACTACGGTTGTAGCCACCCAAACGCAAGGATGCAGAATGAGCGATAAGTTTTGGGTAAACCTACAGATTGTAGCCCCTGCAGCCCTGGTGGTACTTGCGGTTTACTGTTTTATGGGGAGCAACACACCCCAGCTTACCCCATCAGCCCCAGTAAACTACATCCGCATAGTTCCCTATTTGGCCGTGCTCGTATTTGCCCTTATGGGAATGAATGTCATGGCCATACTCAGTTTGGGCATTCTTCTTTGTGCCGTTATCGGCATGGCTATGGGTGCCTACGATTTTTACGGACTATTAGACGCTATGGGGAAAGGCATTGCTGGAATGGGCGAGCTAGTAATTATCGCAATGATGGCAGGAGGAATTTTGGAAATAATAAGCGAAATGGGCGGTATAACCTATCTTATTGACCGTCTTACTAAGCATGTACACACAAAACGTGGAGCCGAACTCTCGATAGCTGCCATGGTGAGTATGGTAAATCTGTGCACTGCCAACAATACAATAGCTATCCTTACAGTAGGCGACATTTCACGGCTTATAAGCAACAAATTCGGCGTAGATAAGCGGAAAGCAGCCTCTATACTTGATACTTTCTCGTGTATGGTACAAGGCATTATTCCCTATGGTGTACAAATGCTATTGGCAGCGGGATTGGCTCATATCAGTCCGATGGCTATTATACCTTATCTGTATTACCCTATGGCCATAGGAGTGACTGCCTTGGGTGCCATTCTCTTACGCTATCCTAAAAAATATTGCTGATGGATATAGTCAAACGTAACTTCTTCGGCCTGATACGATCTGGAGCGTTCAATGAATACACCACCATCGAACCCATGTCTCCCTATAAGTGGAGACAACTAGCAGCCTTATCGATAGGAAAAGGTGTATGTCATGCACTGGCCATAGGCATACGTCATCATCAATATGACAAATTGGCAAATATCCCTCACGACCTAATACTCGACACAAACGAAGAAACACATCCGATTACTGAAAAACAGCATCCCGAATTAGCCAATTTTTGGCTAAACCGCAAACTGCGGAAAATAAGAGATACAGAAATCCATGCTATTGATACATCTACCGAGACTTTAGATTTGCTCGATATTATACTTACATGTATCACCACAATGCTAAACCATGATATTTCGATACGCCACCTTATAGAACTTGGCGTATACCTACGAACAAAAGGAGATAAAGTTGATTTTGTAAAATTCGAGAACTGGCTTCACAACCTGCACCTTTATCGCGCAGCAGGTCTACAAGGTTGTTTACTAATCACCGCATTGGGATTTGAGGCCGATGAATTACCCTTTGTACATACTATGGAGCCTCGTTCTTCTAATCTGTTAAACTACACCTTAAGTCGTAAACAAAGCGAATACGAGCCATGGCATATCCACGATACAAAGCCAGTATTCATACACTCAAATTCACGAGCACTATGGTGTCGAATTCACCGTTGCATAATGTATATACGCTATGCCCCCATAGAGACAATAAGCAATCTTATTCTATCTATGGCCCACTCTATTGCCGAAGTGGAAGAATAAAGGGCAGAGACTGCGCATATCTCTACCATCTACCTATTTAAGGGTGGTTCTAAAAATTACCACCACCAAGTTCATTCTTTGTTTGGAAAAATGCGTTTTATCATCTTTCGGCTTCTTTTCGGTTCAAAGTGCCAATTCGCTCAGTCATAATGCCCGCATTATTCTTTCGCTCACTGACACTTTGTCCTTGAAAAATAAATCCAAATTGTTGTGCAAGAGAGAGCAGAGGTAAGCTTGCTTGACTTTGCCGAGTGTAGCCAACAATGCGTATGCAAATCTGACAAAGCTAATTTATAGAAC
>CAVHVH010000096.1:7333-8749 GCA_963639385.1 Oscillospiraceae bacterium | reverse complement strand
CTATAGTAGTTGAAAGTCTTATGGAAACGGTAAAGGAAAGTTTGCTCAAGAGAGAGCACATTTCACTGCGCGGCTTCGGTAATTTTATCATCAAGCGCCGTGCCGAAAAAACCGCACGCAATATACAGAAGAATACTACAGTAATCATCCCCGCACACGATTTCCCAAGCTTCAAGCCTGCTAAGGAATTTGTGGAGAAGATGAAAAACAACTAAGCAAAAAAAGAAAAAATATAAACCATTTTAAATTAAGAAACTATGCCAAACGGTAAGAAGAAAAAGGGCCATAAAATGGCTACCCACAAGCGTAAAAAGAGATTGCGCAAGAACAGACATAAGAGCAAATAAACAGAGTATTGCTCTATAGCCTACTCAAAAAGACTAATGGGGCATGTCGAACTGACATGCCCCTATTTTTTAAGCAATAAATGAAGACAGTATGACAAGCGAAGTAATCATTGACGTCCGACAGAAAGAAATATCTATAGCTCTACTTGAAGACAAAAATCTAGTGGAGTATCAGAACGAACCCCGCTCGGCTTCTTTCTCTGTAGGAAATATCTACATTGCAAAAGTCAAAAAACTGATGCCCGGTCTTAACGCCAGTTTTGTAGATGTAGGATACGAACGCGATGCCTTTCTTCATTATCTTGACTTAGGAAGCCAATTTAACTCTTACGAGAAATACCTAAAACAGGTACAAAGCGACCGGAGAAAACTATACCCATTTGCAAAAGCATCGCGATTGCCTGACATCCCTAAAGACGGCAGTGTACAAAACGCACTAAAAGTAGGCGATGAGGTGCTTGTGCAAATAGTAAAAGAACCCATTTCAACCAAAGGACCCAGACTTACAGGCGAAATCTCATTCGCTGGACGATACCTTGTTCTAATGCCTTTCGGTGACAAAGTTTCAGTATCATCCAAAATTAAGTCGGGCGAAGAAAGGGCAAGGCTCAAACAACTAATACATAGTATTAAGCCAAAAAACTGCGGTGTAATTGTACGAACTGTAGCCGAAGGCAAAAGAGTAGCCGAATTGGATACAGAACTAAAAGCGCTCACCAAGCGATGGGAAGACGCAATTACCAAGGTACAAAAAACACAGAACAGGCCCCAAATTGTATTTGAAGAAACCAGTAGAGCGGTAGCCCTGTTGCGCGACTTGTTCAATCCAAGCTACGAAAACATATACATCAACGACGAGGATGTATATAATGAAGTAAAGGATTACTTATCGTTGATTGCCCCAGACAAAACAAGCATTGTAAAACTTTATACTGGCAAAGTTCCGATTTTCGACAATTTCAACGTTACCAAACAAATAAAATCCAGTTTCGGGAAAACCGTCAACTATCGCCATGGCGCATATATGATTATTGAGCATACCGAAGCAATGCATGTAGTAGACGTAAAT
>CAVHVH010000096.1:2716-7294 GCA_963639385.1 Oscillospiraceae bacterium | reverse complement strand
CAATCTTGGCGCAGCCGACGAATTGGCACGCCAACTGAGATTAAGGGATATGGGTGGCATCATAGTGGTAGACTTTATAGATATGAACCTTGCTGAAGACCGCCAAATGCTATACGAACGCATGTGCAAAAACATGCAGAAAGATAGAGCAAGGCACAATATTCTACCTCTCAGCAAGTTTGGACTGATGCAAATTACACGCCAAAGAGTAAGGCCTGCCATGGATGTTAACGTAGAAGAAGACTGCCCAACATGCAATGGCACTGGAAAAATAAAATCGAGCATCCTGTTTACAGACATTCTCGAAAGAAAAATAGACCGTCTTGTCAACAAAATTGGCATCAAGAATTTCTATCTGCATGTACACCCCTACGTAGAGGCTTATATCAGCCAAGGACTGATATCGCTAAAACGCAGATGGCAACTAAAATATGGATTCGGTGTACATGTAATAGCATCGCAAAAACTCGCTTTTCTGCAATATGAGTTTTATGACGCAAAAAAGCAGTTTATCGACATGAAGGAAGAAAACGAGAACAAATAAGAAAGAGCCTCAAGCAATATCGCTTGAGGCTCTTTCTTATTTGTTCCTAACAGGTCTACCCTCTTCTAAGGACAACCTGTCTAGATTTATCATTGTTCGGCTACAATGCGTACCGGACCTATCAAGCCCGACTTAAGCAGAGGCTCATCGACCTTATAATATTTAACCGGATAATAAGTAACTGCGTCAGCACCCGGTTGCAGGTCTCCTACCATACGGTTATGCCATGGATTGACAACCGCTATCTCAACCTTGTTGTCACCAACTTTAAGGGCTGCAGTGATATCTATCTGATAAGGTGCATGCCAAGTTACACCAATACGCTGACCATTAACAATGATTTCGGCCAAATCCTTAACATCACCAAGATCCAAATAGATTCGTGAAGAAGCATTCTTCTTCAGAAGTTTCTTGGATATATTAACAGTATTCGTATATGTGGCAACACCCGAGAAATACTTAACACCGAAATCGGAAGATTCTGTAAGCGATACAAGACTGTCCAATTCTATCTTGGCAGGAGCACCACGATTAGGCTGGAAGTTTACAGACCATCCCTGACCAAGTTCGGCAAGCGTTGAATATGTATGCTTGATAGGCTCTACCACCTTAACATCTGTATCGTCAACAAACATTACAAAAACGGCACCATAAGCCTCCATGTCAAAATGTATACGGGTACGTCCATCAACCATCTCATAACCAACAGCCTCTTTCTCACCAGTATCAGCATGCCAAAGTTGCGGTTTCTTGCCAGTAACGTTGAAAGATGCCATATACTGGAGCCTATGGTTATTCTGGTTGGCTACCCAATAGATTTCACCATTGTCTAAATGACGATGTACATACTTTAGATTAGCTTGTTTATCAGAAAAAGTAACATCCGGAGCTACACCTTCAGCCTCAAGGACTTTATCGATAGAAACTCCAGTAGAAACATTTTTACGGCCACTTTCCCAAATATCTTTTACTAACCCGTTAAACTCTTCTACTGTGCCAGCAAGTCCCATTAGGGTCTTAGGTTTTTCACCTGCAATCACTACACCCGCATCTGCCAATTGTTTGATACGATGCAACATACTGATTGACATCATGCTTACATTATCCAACCATAATACGCGATAACGCATTCCAGTTGTAGTTACCAATTGGCCATTGTCTACTTTGAGTACATCCTTTACAATTGACGGACTTACAAAATCGTAATTGTTGGTATTGGGGAACTTGGGCATACGTGTCTGATAGCGCCCCGTAACATTACTATCCTCTCCATAATAATAAGCAACATCGGCCACGAAACGTCCCTGACGAAGCAAATAACAACTACGCGAAAGATAATCTGTCCATGCACCTGCCTGACCGGCCCATGTTTCATGACGATCAAACCATTGTCCCCAAAGACCGAGACCAAGCCCTGGAACCTTATCGTCTACAGGTTGATGGGGAGATGTATGGATAACGAACAAATTTAATCCACAGGCCAAAGCCGCATCTGCTGTAGGTTTAAGAATTGCAGGGGTGTAAACAAATGCTCCATCACGGAATCCATCAGAGGTAAACGATTCTGCTGCAGCTACATTTTGGCCATAGATATGAGCTACTGAAGCCGATTCACGTATATCTGCTTCAAACTGAGGAGAAACTATTACTCCTTGCTTGTAACGCATCCATATAGCCGACATAGGGATATCTGCATTACGCTTACAATCCATACCATCGGTAAGATTGGCACGCCATGCTTCATGACTTTCTGTATAGCGTTTCAAGCCATAAGGTTCAAGAATATCATTAAGCATATCGTAATGATATTCGGTCATCATATCGCCAATCGTTGTTCGCCAATCAAAGAGGAAACGCTCTGTCTCTTCAGAACTATTGACTATAACACCAGTCAATGCAGGAAGCCATGGCAAGAGGTCGTAACCGCGGCGGTTTTTGAATTCTTCAAACATCCGACCTGTCCACGTCTGCATACCAGCTTCATAACTATCGTTGAGCAAATGGGTAATTCCTCGTTTACCCAACATTCCTTTGCTGGCATCAACATAAGTCTGCAAATAATTATGATAATAATCACGGATGGCCGCTGGATCCATCTTGTCTACTTCAAGTCCGGTAGCTTCTGGAGAAGCTGGATGATTGGTCTTTCCGGTAAGTCCATAGCCGAAACGGATGATACGCCAACGACCCTTGGGGGCTTTCCATGTAAGCACTCCGTCTTTAACAAACGATGTAACATCAATCACGTCAGATTTATTGACAACATCAGTAGTTGAAGGTGTCTTTACAGATGTGCCATAACGATAGAAAGAAAATCCTGATTTGTCAGACAATAGATTGACACGCACTACCGGCGATAATTTGAGCGAAGAAAGGCGGAAAGCCGAAGCCGGGTTATTCTTCTCGTTACTGCTAAATACTACTTTATAATAGCGGGCTGTAGTTTCGGGAATATCCTCTATGCGTTCCAATCCTGACTGGTACGAGAAATCAACTACCTTAGTAAAAGTTTTTCCATCCGTACTGCTGAACAAACTGGCAGCGCAATTCTCTTCTTTACTCTCAAGCTTCAATACAGACCATGTTACAGAACGGACAAGCTGAGGTTTATGAAAATCAAACAACACCCAAGCTTTTCCATCTTTTTCGGCCTTGATAATAGAATAATCAGAGATGCTATCGTTATCAAGTTGCTCTACAGTAACTTTACCACCACTAGTAGTAACTGTGGGATTAAGCGTTACCATAGACACATCATTGTTTGGAATGCGCATAGCCAACACAGCTATATCGCGATAGAATTTTTTCTGCATGAATACAGAAGCAACCGAACCATTATAATAACAATAGTCCTTGTAAAGACCCGTAACATCGAACCCTTCTGGCAAACGAACTTTTTGGCTCTTTCCTGTTCCCTTAATCTCAATCTGCCGCCAAACAATTTTCTTCATTGCAGCACTATCCTTTACCCACGGTCCTCCCGTTTCGCTCCATCCGGGAGCGCTGGCAATAGTGGCTTCAAGCCCCAAACTATCGGCAAGCGATATAGCATAATGAAAGGCATCTTTCCATTCTGGACTCATGTAAGGAAGGCGTTTCTTTACAATCTGCGGAGTAGACAAACCGGCATCGAATACATGAAAGCCACCGATACCAGAACGCTTCATCCACGTCAAGTCTTTGTAGATACCGTCTTTGGTGATGTTACCATTCATCCAGTGCCACCATACCCGTGGGCGATAGGCCTGACCCGGATGCTGAAAATTCTCATAAAGTGTTTGCACATTCTGCGCTGATGCAGTAATAGCTCCAGCTGCTGCAAATAACAATACTGGTAATGATTTAAGTTTCAACATATAAATATAAGTTATTGTGTTATTGTGTTATTGTGTTATTGTGTTATTTTGAATCTTATTCTGAAAGTTCGTTTTTCTTCGTCCCAATTGGTTCCAAGTAGAGTAAAATGCCCTATCTGATTTGTTGAACGAACATGTTTACCTATACATGGACATACATCGTAATCACCGATACGTACCAACCGTATTGTGGAGCTTGCATTCTCTGGCAGTCGGTCTATATTCACACTCTTTGGGATATGATTGATATCTACGTACTCATAAGTAACTGGCATATCCACTGCTATCAGACGGTTCATCTCGTCTTCAATAAACTGTTCGTCCTTACGTGTGGGCTTAGTTGCAAGCTGATAGCTTATCTTGCTTTTTTTACGCTCAATATGCGCATTACGGCTTCGTTGACACCCGTACAGACGTACCATCAATTGGTTCAAAAGATGCTCTGCCGTATGGGCGGGAGGGAATTCCTCTTTGTTGTGTTCATTCAGTATTAGTTCGTCCATGGTATTACAATTTAATTTTATACACTACACCCCCATGAGCTGGTATTTCCATGTTTACTTTTCCATCAGCACTAAGACTGATATTCATAGTCTCTCCTGTAAGAAGCTCGGTTGTAGAGTAATCACCTTCTGCTATTCCCAAACATTCAAAAGCATGGTATGGTATCACTATTTC
>CAVHVH010000096.1:0-2590 GCA_963639385.1 Oscillospiraceae bacterium | reverse complement strand
GTTGACAACTATCAGCAATAGTTCATTTTCTGCTTTACGCAAGAATGCGAACTGATATTGAGCCAAATGCCCGTTAACATACATAAGATCAAAAGTTTGGCCTTCACGGACAGCTTTCTCCTGTTGCGCTATAAGCATTACACGCTTATAGGCATCCATTAACCTACGTTCATTCTGCGTCTTCTTGCGAATGTCAAAATATCCATGATTTACGCTTTCTAAACTCCAATAATCGAAGATAGTAGTACGTCCATCACAACCGCTATATCCTTCGCTGTCCATGCCACATTCGCCAAGTTCTTGCCCCGCATAAAGCATATAAGGATTGGTATAGAGCAAACAACATAAAATATGGGCAGGATAGGCTAACCAAGGATTGCCTGCAAAATAATTGCTGGCCACACGTTGCTCATCGTGGTTTTCCAAGAAATAAAGCATGTGATCACGTATATCATCGGTCTGTTGCCACTGTCGGGTAATATCTGAAGCCCAGCGCCTACCACAGATAACATCACGCATACTGTCGTACATACCCACTTTATCATAAAGAAAATCGAAGCCTGCCCCTATATAGGCGCGATAAAGTGAAGGATTGTACACCTCACCAACAAAAATAATTTTAGGATACGCTTTCTTGACAATTGCCGTAGCATAACTCCAAAAATCTACAGGCACCATTTCGGCCATATCGCATCTAAACCCGTCAATCCCTTTACTTGCCCAAAACAGTAAGATATCTGTCATTTTAGTCCAAGTGTTTGGTATTGGAAAGAAATGCTCTGAACGGCCACCAGCGTCACAATAGTCAACACCATAATTCAACTTAACAGTTTCGTACCAGTCATTTTTCCCCGGACGATTATCAAAATGGTCGTTACCCGTAGCCCGAGCCGGACATTCACTATACGTTTGCTTTTCTGTAATATTACTGAGATCCAAAGCTTGACCCCAACAATAATAAAAATTATTATTAGGTGAGAAATGCTTTGTGGTGTCATCATCCTCTCCTAGGTCTTTCACCTCCTTTGGGCGAGCCACTGAATGATACTGGCGACCTACATGATTAGGCACAAAGTCCATAATGACTTTCATCCCAGCCTTATGCGTTCTTTCAACAAGTTGTTCCCATTCGTCCATTCGATGGTTTACATCAACAGCCAAGTCTGGGTCTATATCATAATAGTCAACAATCGCATAAGGCGATCCGGCACAACCTTTTACCACCTCTGCATTCTGAACAGGAATACCATAAGCGGTATAATCGGTCTGCGAGGCATGGCGTACCACACCGGTAAACCAAACATGAGTCACACCCATCGACTTTATACGCTTTAGTACTTGACTATCGATGTTGTTCAACTTTGCCGAACCATTTTCGGCAACCGAACCCCACTCTTTACAAGTAGTGTTGCGATTGCCGAAAAGCCTTGTGAATATCTGATAAATTATCATTTTTCATTACAGATGGTTCTATAAATTCCCATCCCGTCACAAAGAAAACCTATAATATAAAAAACTTATGCAATACCATGAACGGCAACCGTCTTGTCGATACGCCCTATCATACCCTGCAGAGCTTTTCCAGGACCACACTCTGTAAAATCATCGGCGCCATCGGCTATCATGGCCTGTACGCTGGCCGTCCATCGTACCGAGCTGGTAAGCTGGGCTATAAGATTAGCCTTGATTTCTATAGGAGATGTATGAGGGGCGGCATCTACATTCTGATATACGGGGCACTTGGGAGTATTGAATGTAGTAGCCTCAATAGCAGCCTCCAATTCGTTCTTGGCAAGTTGCATCAAAGGAGAGTGGAACGCTCCACCCACCTTCAGCGGAAGGGCACGCTTAGCACCAGCCTCTTTCAACTTCTCGCAAGCCGTATTAATAGCATCTACATTACCCGAAATTACAAGTTGGCCAGGACAGTTATAGTTGGCTGCTACCACCACATTTCCTTCGGTAGATACTTCAGCACACACTTCTTCTACTTTTTCGTCTGGCAAACCTATAATGGCAGCCATTGTACCAGGATTAGCCTCACAAGCCTTCTGCATGGCATTGGCACGGGTTGCCACCAACTTCAAACCGTCTTCAAAACTCAGAGCTCCAGCAGCTACTAAAGCCGAAAATTCGCCAAGCGAATGGCCTCCAACCATATCGGGCGCAAATTCATCACCAAGACAGAGCGCAGAGATTACGCTGTGTAAAAATACGGCCGGTTGGGTAACATTGGTCTGCTTTAACTGATCGTCTGTTCCGGCAAACATAATGTCGGTAATCGAGAAACCAAGTATTTCATTGGCCTTGTCAAACAATTCTTTGGCCAACTGGTTGTTTTCATAAAGTTCTTTGCCCATTCCGACAAACTGCGAGCCCTGTCCGGGGAATACAAATGCTTTCATTATTATCTTATTCGTTATTATTATAGTTTCTGCAAATTTACATAAAAAAGTCGATTTATAACCAGTTGGGGAAAAAAAACAAATGTAACAACCAAAAATATTTATTATGATAAGGATAGATGGCCAAAATTATTTCATACCTTTGTTTAATCAAACAACTCATTTATGAAAAAAATATTATTAAC
>CAVHVH010000095.1:0-8768 GCA_963639385.1 Oscillospiraceae bacterium | reverse complement strand
TTTTCGTCCAGCGCCGTCGATAAGTATACATGATACGTTAACACCATCAAGCAGGTAGTCGGCATAATTAGTGCCGTCGTTGCGTGGTACCTTTACTTGTTCGAATACGGGCTGCGTGGCTGTAATTTGGTTAGGCGATAGTCTTAGCGGTCCTACGTTGGTGCCAATCCATATATTATTATCATTATCTTCGGCCACACAGTGTACATATTCTACGTTTACAGTTGTTCCGTCTTGATTGTTAAACGATTTATAAGTATTCATGGCATCGCTTGACGGCTGATAGCAAAAGAGGGCTGTGTTTTGCCAGCTATTGTTGACAAACCACATTAGGTTACGACTGTCAAAGGTAATACAGCTAAGATTACTTAATGCGGCAGCATCCTTTTTAAAATATGATGTCCATTGTGCATTATTATATATCTTGATGATATTACGCTCGTTCGACATACTGTTTAGACACCATAGGTTTCCCTCTTTGTCGTATTTTATATCGTGTACTACTACATACGACTTGTTGCCGGCAAAGGTTGGTCTTAGTTCACTATTGTCGTAACTGTAATGCTTTATAAACTTGGTATTCTTAAACTCAAATATACCCGATTTACCTGAGACATATACATGGTTTTCGTCAGTAGGGTCTACGTCTATAGAGTTGACGTCTATAAAATAATTTCCCCCTATCTGGTCTTGTATGTCATCTTCGTATATCTGCCAACTGTCACCATTATACACCTGGATGCATCCGGGGCGGTATGCTTCTTGCGTAACGGTATATCCACCACCTACAGTATACAGTTTACCATTATAGAAGCGCATTCCACCGAAGTAGTTATATTTAAGTCCACCTCTATCCAGGTCTTTTACCATGTCAACAAGTTTTTGGTCGGGTGTTTCCCAAATTTCTGTATAATCGCCATAGCGTGTCCAGTTGTCTGGATCCATCATATTACTGGTCATTGATGCCCTATATATACCATCGCCACGTCTGGCGGCATACAGGTATCCATTACGGGTATAACAGTAGGCCACTGATGCGTTCATATTGTAAGTTTCGCTTATTTCAGCGTCTTTTACATTTACTTTTACAATACCGAATCCTGTGGCCATATATGCATATTTTCCGTCTATAAAAACGTAGTTTACAGTCTTGTCGGCAGTCATTGTCTTGCGGTAATAGTCAGACAGGTTGGTAATGTCATCGTTATTACGGCCGCTCATAATGTCTATATTTTGATTTTTGTACACTATGAGCAGACTTTCGGCTTGTGGGCACCAGGCAATATGGCTTATAGAACAGTCGCTTAGGCCATTACACTTGTTAAAGGTACGTACTTCGGCATCGGTAGTATTGTAAGTAAAAAGATTGCCAGAGGCGAGTACATACAGTTTGTTGCCTCCCTTTTCTATCCATGTTATGTCGTGATAGGCCATGTAGTTTTTCCATAGGCTGTTTCCGGCTTGTGCCGTTACAGATGCAAAGAGTATAAGTGTGGCAATAAAAAATTGTTTCATAGCAGATAATTTTACTTACAGTGATAAGAGTTTGTTTCAGCTATTAAGAAAAGTAGCCAGTTTAGCCACGGCTTTAGCTCGGTGTGATATACTATTTTTGATATTTTCGCCCAACGAAGCAAAGCTTTCACTATATCCTTCAGGTATAAAGAGAGGGTCGTAGCCAAATCCGCCGTTGCCGTGCTTCTCAGTATCTATACGTCCTTTTACCTCGCCTTCGAAGAGATATTGTTTACCGTCAAGGATAAGGGCTATAACGGTACGGAAGCGTGCACTGCGGTCATCGGCACCATCCAGTTCGCTGAGTAGGCGTTGCATATTGGCTTCGCTATTGTGGTCTGTTCCTTCGGCATAGCGTGCCGAGTGTACTCCGGGAGCCCCACCCAGAGCATTGACTTCAAGACCTGTATCATCGGCAAAGCAGTCTATCCCGTAATGGTTGTGTATATATTCTGCTTTCTGTAGTGCGTTGGCTTCAAGCGTATCGCCCGTTTCGGGTATTTCGTCATAGCAACCTATCTCGGTCAGCGAAACCACATTAAACCGATTACCCAGTATATCTCTTATTTCACTTATCTTGTGAGGATTGTTTGTAGCGAATACTATTTTTTTCATTTTTAGGTATTTTTACTTTCATCTCGTCGAATCCTTCTCCATAAACGCCTATTACAGAACTTTGCGATACAAAGGCGTTGGGGTCTATCATCTTGATGAGACGGAACATGGTAACGCTCTCTGTCTTTTTGGCCAGAATACACAGTACTTTCATGTTTTGTCCGGTATACCATCCGTGGCCGTCAAGTATAGTTACTCCGTGTTCCATTTTAGTGCCTATGGCATCGGCTATTTCCTGCCATTTCTTTGAGAATATCATAAATTGTACCGACTCGCGGCGTGCATTCATTACATAGTCTAACACAAAATTCTCTACAACCATAGTGCACAAGCCGAATACAACCTTATAGATGCGGTTCAGACCATCGCCAAATTCTGGAATAAAGAGACAGCTTCCTATAATTATAAGGTCTACACCTATAAGTACCTGACCCAACGAGAAGTTGTGATATTTGTTTACACAGGCGGCTATGATATCTGTACCGCCGGTAGAACCATTGTGCAGGAATACTATGGCCAGGGCTGTACCTGTTAGCATACATCCTATGATGAGCGACATAAAGTTTTGATCTGGGCCTAATATTTGGATAAATTGGCCATCATCGCCGGTCATCAGTATTTGTGCAAACTTAAGCATGAAGTACAGTGCCACGATGGCATAGATAGTCTTTACCATGAACTTCAGCCCTAATATTTTCAGTGCCACAAGTAGCAGAGCAAGGTTTATGATAAGATAGGTGTTTTCTATCTTGAACCCGGTGGCATAGTAGATAAGGGCAGACATACCGGTAACACCACCCGTAACAATCTCGTAGGGCAAGAGAAACACTGTCCACCCGAAGGTGTATAATAAAAGGCCAAGGGTTATAAATATATAATCCTTGACCTCGTTTAATAACCTTTGGTGATTTATTGTCATTTATTTTATCACTATGTTTATAATTTTCTTAGGTACCACGATAACTTTTACAATATTCTTGCCTTCGGTATATTTCTGTGTACGCTCATCGGCAAGAGTCTCTTCTTGTATCTGCTGTACCTGTGCATCGGCAGCAAAAGTTTTTTGGAACCTTGCCTTACCATTGAACGATACGGTTAGCTGCATTTCGCTTTCTACCAGATACTGCTCGTTGCATACAGGCCACTGTGCATCGCATACGCTACCTTTCATATTGAGTATACTCCACAGTTCTTCGGCTATGTGTGGCGTAAAGGGCGCTATAAGCACTACAAGTATGGTTAGCAGTTCGCGGTTATAACACTTCTGCTGGTTAAGCTCATTTACGCATATCATAAAGGCAGATACAGCGGTATTGTATGAGAAATTCTCTATATCAGCAGTCACTTTCTTGATAAGTCTGTGTACGCTCTTGAGACTTTCTTTTGATGGTTCGCTATCGTTTATGCGCAGTTCATCGCTCTTTGGATCGAAATAGAGGTTCCATAGTTTCTTCAAGAATCGGTGGCAGCCGTCAATACCATTGGTGTCCCATGGTTTGCTCTGTTCTACTGGACCCAGGAACATCTCGTATAGACGTAGTGTGTCGGCACCGTACTGGTTTACTATCATGTCTGGGTTAACCACATTGAACATAGATTTCGACATTTTCTCTATAGCCCATCCACATACATACTTGCCGTCTTCCAGTATAAATTCGGCATTAGTAAATTCGGGACGCCATGCCTTAAAGGCTTCTATATCCAATACATCGCCTTTTACTATGTTTACATCTACATGTATAGGAGTGGTGTCGTATTGGTCTTTCAAACCGAGCGAAACAAATTTTGGAGCGGCACTGTGGTCATCGCTATTGATACGGTATACAAAGTTAGAGCGACCCTGTATCATACCTTGGTTAATAAGTTTCTGGAAGGGTTCTTCCTTGCAGGTTACATTATAGTCGTGCAGGAATTTGTTCCAAAAGCGCGAGTAGATAAGGTGGCCTGTAGCGTGTTCTGTACCGCCTACATACAAGTCTACATTCTGCCAGTAATTGTTAGCCTCTGTGCTTACTAGTTGTTTATTGTTGTGCGGATCCATATAGCGCAGATAATATGCGCTTGAGCCGGCAAATCCAGGCATAGTATAGAGTTCTATAGGGAATACAGTATTGTTGTCTATGAGCTCTTTGTCAACTACTTTGTTGTTAACGGTATCCCATGCCCACTTTTTAGCTCTTCCCAGTGGAGGTTCGCCTGTTTCTGTGGGTTCATATTTGTCTATTTCGGGCAGTTCTATGGGTAGATACTGTTCGGGTATCATGTAGGGCATATCGTCCTTATAATATACGGGGAAAGGTTCGCCCCAGTAGCGTTGCCGTGAGAATATGGCATCGCGTAGACGATAGTTTACCTTTACGCGGCCAAGTTTTTTCTCGGTTACATATTTCTTTGTGGCGGCAATAGCTTCTTTTACGCTAAGTCCGTTGAGCGAGAAGTCAGTCTGCTTGCCAGCTACAGGTGAATTACATACAATACCTTCTTTAGCATCGTAACTCTGCTCGCTTACGTCGGCTCCCTCTATAAGTGGAATAATGGGCAGGTTGAAATGTTTAGCAAAGGCATAGTCGCGCGAGTCATGAGCGGGCACAGCCATAATAGCTCCAGTACCATATCCTGCCAGTACGTATTCTGAAATCCATATTGGCACAGCATCGCCGGTAAGTGGGTTTATGGCATACGAACCTGAGAATACACCTGTAACCTTACGGTCTGACATGCGTTCCAGTTCTGTACGCTTTTTTACGTATGCCAAGTACTTTTCTACTTCTTCTTTCTGTTCAGGTGTGGTAACCTGTGCTACATATTCGCTTTCGGGGGCCAATACCATAAAGGTTACACCGAACATGGTGTCGGCCCGGGTAGTGAATATGGTAAATTTTATATTGCTGTCTTTAACGCTGAATTTTACTTCGGTTCCTTCAGAGCGACCTATCCAGTTACGTTGGGTCTCTTTGAGCGAGTCTGTCCAGTCTATTGTTTCCAGTCCGTCGAGTAATCGTTGTGCATAGGCCGACACGCGCAGACACCACTGGCGCATTTTCTTCTGTACTACGGGATATCCACCACGTACACTTACACCTTCTACCACTTCATCGTTGGCCAATACGGTGCCCAATCCGGCACACCAGTTTACCATTGTTTCGCCAAGATAGGCTATACGGTAGTTCATCAGTGTTTTCTGCTGTTCGTGCTCGTTCATGCTCTTCCAATCGCGTGCCGAGAATACCAGTTCTTCAGAACATGCCACGTTCATGCCCAATGTGCCGTTGTCTTCGAAGTGGGCAATGAGTTGACTTATGGGCTGAGCCTTCTTTAGTGTGTACGAGTAATACGAGTTGAACATTTTTTGGAAAGCCCACTGTGTCCAGTGATAATAGGAAGGGTCGCAAGTACGTACTTCGCGATCCCAGTCGAAGCTGAATCCTATTTTGTCTAACTGTTGGCGATACCGTGCTATGTTGTTTACGGTAGTTATAGCAGGGTGCTGTCCGGTCTGGATAGCATACTGCTCGGCGGGCAGTCCGTAGGCGTCGTAGCCCATGGGGTTGAGTACGTTGTAGCCTTGTAGCCGTTTGTAACGGGCAAAGATGTCTGATGCTATGTATCCCAGTGGATGGCCTACGTGCAATCCAGCCCCTGAGGGGTAGGGAAACATATTGAGTACATAGAACTTTTTGCGTTCAGGGTCTTCTGTTACCTTGTAGGTGTTCATCTGCACCCATTTTTTCTGCCACTTCTGCTCTATTTCTCTGAAGTTATATTCCATTTTGTTATCCTGTTTTGATTACTTGTTCAGTTTCCATGTAACACCGTCTTTGGTGTCTTTTATCTCGAATCCGTCGGCTGCCAATTCGTCGCGTATTTTATCACTTGTAGCCCAGTCTTTGTTAGCCTTAGCCTTGGCCCGCAGTTCGAGAACCATGTCTACTACCTTGCCGTAGGCTTCTTCGCGTGCGTCGTTATTGTTGCCTTTTTCTGCCTTAAGTCCAAGCAAGTCGTAGGCAAATAGTTGCATGGTCGACGCGAGCTCGTCAAGATCTGTAGCCGATATGCAGGCTTTGTGGTCTATAATGGTGTTTACAGTGTGGCATGCTTCAAAGAGATAGCTTATTACGAGCGGTGTCATAAAGTCATCGTTCATGGCATCGTAACATTTCTGGCGCAGGGTGGCCACAAATTCATGTACCTCTTTTGTACTCTCTTTGGCTGCTTGTATACGACTTATATCGCTTATACCGCTCAGTAGTCGTTCCAATCCTTTTTCTGATGCTTTTAGGGCTTCGTTAGAGAAGTCTACCGTGCCGCGGTAATGGGCAGAGAGTATAAAGAAGCGTATAGTCATGGGCGAATAAGCCTGTTCAAGCGATGGATGCTGTCCGGTAAAGAACTGTTCAAGGGTAATAAAGTTACCCAACGACTTGCCCATTTTCTGCCCGTTTATGGTTATCATATTGTTGTGCATCCAGTAGTGTACCATTTGGTCGCCCTGGCTGGCCACTGCCTGTGCTATCTCGCATTCGTGGTGTGGGAATATAAGGTCCATGCCTCCACCGTGTATGTCGAAGTGGTTGCCAAGATACTTGCGGCCCATGGCTGTACACTCGC
Organism: Oscillospiraceae bacterium; assembly: GCA_963639385.1. GTDB lineage: Bacteria > Bacteroidota > Bacteroidia > Bacteroidales > Bacteroidaceae > Prevotella. The sequence continues at coordinate 2,030 of CAVHVH010000095.1, read as the reverse complement.
AGTGCCATCCTGGAAAACCGTCGCTCCATGGACTTGGCCACCGCATAATGTGTTCTTTCTGGGCTTTCTTCCACAGGGCAAAGTCTACCTGGTTGTGCTTCTCGTCAGTTCCGGCCAACTGGCGTGAGTGGTTTATTACATCTTCTAGATTTCTACCTGAGAGTATGCCGTATTTATGGTCTTTGTTATATTTTTCTACATCAAAGTATACCGACCCGTTGCTTACATAGGCATAACCGTTATCCAGTATCTGTTGTACCAGTTGTTCTTGCTCTATTATATGGCCTGTGGCGTGGGGTTCTATTGATGGAGGCAGTACATTGAGCATATCCATAGCCTGGTGGTAGCGGTTGGTGTAATACTGTGCTATCTCCATTGGCTCAAGTTGTTCTAAGCGTGCCTTCTTCTCTATCTTATCGTCACCTTCATCGGCATCATGCTCTAAATGGCCTACATCGGTAATATTGCGTACATAGCGCACCTTATATCCCAGATGCTTTAGGTATCTAAAGAGTATATCAAAGGTAATGGCAGGGCGGGCGTGACCCAAATGAGGGTCACCGTATACGGTTGGGCCACACACATACATTCCTACATTAGGAGCATGCAAAGGCTTAAACGCTTCTTTTTTGCGTGTAAGCGTATTGTAAATAAGCAGTGTTTGTTCCATTTTAGCTTTTAAAATATATCAATATGCAAAGTTACTTATAAAAGGCAATAAATACGAATAATCACCTTATTATTTAGGGAGTTTCTACAAATTACCACCCTTATATCAAAAGCATTAGTACGCTATTTTTTGAAGTACGTGCCAATAGCAATCAGTGGAATGTTTTCCATCCAGCCTTGGTCGGTATAACCTTTCATAGAAATACGAAGTCCCTTTAGTCCAGAATTATCTTTGACGAATTGTGCTAATGAGCGGGCACGTACATTTTCTTCGGCTTTTACTTCTATAGGAACTACTCTACTTTCATCTTGAATAATAAAATCTATTTCTGTAGGAGTTCTGTCGTTGCTCCAATAATAGGGTGTAAGATTAAGAGCCTTCAGCTGTTGCGCCACATATTGTTCGGTAAATGCACCCTTGAATTCGGTGAACACATTATTGCCTATTAGCATTTGGTCAGCAGGGGCATCTGCCATACAGGCCAATAGTCCACAATCTAATAGAAACAACTTGAAAAAATCAGAGTCTTCGTAGAATTTGAGTGGTAGTTTGGGTTCTCTTATGCGGTTAACTTTATATATTATGCCGGCATCCATGAGCCACTGAATAGCCAGTTCAAAGTCTTTGGCACGGCTCCCTTTACGTATGGCTCCATAGATAAATTTCTTGTTCTCTTTAGCTAATTGTGAAAGAAGTGAATTGAGAACCTGACGAATTCTTGTCGATTCGTTTTCTGTGGTATGTTTAGATATGTCGCGACTATAGGCTTCAAGTATTTCTTTCTGAAGTGTGCGTACTTGTTGTAAATCTTTGTTTTCGATAAATTTACTTACTACACCAGGCATTCCGCCAACGTAGTAATATTGCCGCAACAATTCTACCATCTTGGTATTCATCATATCTATCAGAGCCCAGTCTTTGGAGTGTAGTATTTCTGTCCATCCTTCGTTGCCTGTGGCATCAAGAAATTCCTCATAGTCCATTGGGTACATATAAAGTATGTCTACCTTACCTACCGGAAAAGATTCTCCTTTGCCCAGGGTAACACCAAGTAGTGAACCTGCAACCATGACATGATATTCGGGGGCTTTTTCGCAGAAGTATTTTAAACTATGTATTCCTCTGGGTATTTCTTGTATTTCGTCAAGTATAACAAGCGTGTCACTGGGAGTTACTTTTGTACCCGTGATAGCTTGTAAGGTCATCAGTATACGGTCTATGTTATAATCCAAATTAAAGAGTTGCTTCATTCTTGGCTCGTCGTCGCAGTTTACATACACCACTTTAGCGTATTCGTTTTCTCCAAAGTGGCGCATAATCCATGTCTTTCCAACTTGCCTTGCTCCAAGCACCATAAGGG
>CAVHVH010000094.1:0-8901 GCA_963639385.1 Oscillospiraceae bacterium | reverse complement strand
GCCGAGTGTACGGGCACTTCGCAATTGGCGGGCACGGTGTAATACACAAACTTGGATGCGCTATTGTAAGGTAGCGTGTAGCAACCACGGGCATCGGTCTGTACACAGGTAAATCCGTTGCTCACCGTAACGCCAGCCATGGGCTTTCCTTTTTCATCGGTAAAGGTTCCTGTAAAGGGGGCATGAGCCAACGATGTCTGCGCCACCGATGTTGCAGGCAACAGAACCGACACGAACAACAGGGATATCCCCATTACAGATTGTAAGGTTTTTCTCATATCTTTTTATGGGTGGTTCTAAAGATTACCACCATTAGTTCATTCTTAATATGTTAAGGGTGGCACTAAAAAATGCCACCCTTTATTCTGAAATGTTTACTTTTTGTACCAGTGGGCGTAGTTATAGTATGGTTCAGTAACCGCATTGGCAGTACTGCCTGTGTAGGTATTGCCATAAGAGTCGGTAGCCTCGATGGTAACCACGGCATTGGCATCTTTCGGGGTGTACGAATACCAGTGGTTCATCTTGAGGTAGGTATTCTGCTTGCTATAGAAACTATAGCTGTTGGCCACCGCATACTTGTGATGGTAGCCTACTGCAAAGGCATCCTGACCGGGAGTCTTCTCCAGACGGGTCATCTCTGTCTTCACGCCATTTTCTATTGCGTATACCTTCCACTTAGAATCGGCATTGAATACGTTGGCCACTACAACGCCCTTACCGGTAGCGAGCGACCAGTCGGCAGCATAGCTCTCGCCGTTGAAGTCGGTATCGGCACGGAACACGCTCATCTGTTTATCTTTATCCCAGTTGGTACCTTTGTAGTAACAGTTGGTAATGGCGGCACCGCCCATGGTGTACACATAATATCCATTGGGCACGCCGTCGATATTAATGTTCGACTGCCATATATCACCGCAGGCGGCAGCATGACTGCGTTCGTACACTTGCTTGCCGTTGAAGGTTATCTCGTTGTTCACAGCAAAGTGGGTATGGCCGCAGAAGAGGCGATAGTCAGCAAACTCACCCAGCAGGTCTAACAGTTTCTGCAGACGATTAGAGGCATAATGGTTGTCACCTATGCTGGTAGCTCCGCTTAGCGGACGATTACCAAAGGTAAGCGGTATATGATAGCTCAGCACTACCATCTTGCTCTTGTCGGCCAATTTCAAGTCGCTCTCGAGCCATGTCATCTGGTCATCGGTAAGTTCACCGGGCTGATAATAAGAAGCTCCGCTATAGAACTGTACATTGTTAAAGCATACATAGTGTACATCACCACGGTCGAAAGAATAATCGGTGGGTCCCCAAGCCTCTTCCCACTTGCTCTTGTAGAGGGCGCTTCCGTCTTGGTCGTGATTACCTATAACAGAGAAGAGTTTCATACCAGAAGAGCCTAACTTGGCACGAATCTCGGCCTCAAGGGTAGCGTTAAATCCACCATAATACTGCACATCGTCGCCCATGGTAAGACCATATACAGGTGTACCGGCGGGCAGTGAAGCTATGGTATTCTTGATGTCGGCCATGGTCTCGTCGGCAAAACGCATCACATCGCTCTTGCCGATAACATTGTCGTCAGCACTTTCGTAGTATGGATTAAACTTATTGGTTACCTGTGGGTCGCCGATAACTATCATCATATAGCTATTCTCCTTGCCCCCGGCCAGTTTTGTCAGTTTAAAGTCGTACTGATAAGTACCTTCTACAAGAGACTGATAGAAATTGGCTGTATTGTCGGTAGCCGAGTGTACGGGTACTTCGCAATTGGCGGGCACGGTGTAATACACAAACTTGGCATTGGCATTGCGGTTGAAGGCATATTCGCCTTTGGCATCGGTCTTCACACAGGTATAACCATCGCTTACTACTACTCCCTCGAGGGCATTGCCGTTTTGGTCGGTTATCTTTCCGGTTACATCGTATTCATTCTCGGTTACATCTGATGTAGCAAGTTGTTTATAGCAACCAGCAGTAAGGCTCACGTCGCCAAATTTGGCCACATAGACTTTATTGGCCGACTTAAGCGTTACGCTTAGGTCTTTTACATCGGCCGGATAGAGGGCGGCATAAAAGGTAAGCTGGTGACCGTCGAGAGCAAGTCCGTCGGTGGCAATGGTAATGGCACCTAATTCGCCACTCTGCAGTGATGCATCGGCTATATTGAGCGATACATTATTATATACGCCTCCGCCTACTACACTTATTGACGAAGGTACTGTGGTAACATCGTCGAGCAGTGTAATCTGGAGCTTTACCAGCGACATCTTGCGCTCAAAGGTAAGTGTCATTGGCTCTGTGGCCTCAGGATTATAAGTACCCGTGGCAAAGAGTATGTCGTGGGTAGTGGCACTTCCTTCGCCAGTTAGTTTACCAGTCTGGTAATGCAGGTCGTTTACTATAGCATCGGCCTGGTTATACACATTAGGGTACTGTGCATAAGCATAGACTGCGGTAGAGGTTTCTACATCGCGGTCGAAATGACCTTTGAAGTTGGCATTGCTCTTGTCGTTGCCCTTATAGCTCACAAACTTTAGGGTACCACGGTTAGGATTGGTACCTGCATCAGCATAGATACTTATAAGGTCGGTCTGCTCCCATTGGGCTGTTACGGCATCGGCCTCTTCGGTATATCCTACACGGGTTGGGGCTATACGACAGGCGGTAACATCAAAATCGTTGCCTGGGTCTTCACCCGGCGTTAGTTGTTCTTCTACATTGCTGCAAGCCCCCATCAAGGCTGTTGCCAACAGTGAAAATATTATTTTTTTCATATTTATTCGTATCAGAATGGGTTAGATTAATTGTTTCCTCCGCCTATCTCAATGTCTTTATACCCTGAGGCGGTACGTTTCATTACTATATCGCCCTGATAGGTTATGGCATAGGCTCCAAAGTTAGAAGCACTATAACCACCTGCTTTTTGACGTATCATATAGAGATAAGAATAGGTAGAAGTATAATAGCGCATTACCTGCAGACCACAGATATACAATGTAGGTGTGCTGGATGATATCTTAAGTTTCTGCATGCCGCTGGTATTGGCATCCCAACGCACGGTGGTAGTATGTCCAGTTACGCTAACCTCACCTACATACCATGCATGTTGATAACCACCGATGGTTGCGTATTGGAAAGACCAACCGCTATTTATGCCAGTACTCAACTCGGGCATCAGACCGGCATACTGACCGGCATACTGACCGGTGTAGAGGCGCTGAATCTTGGTAGATCCATGAGTATCGAAGAATATAGATACCGTGGCCGACTTATCCGAATAGTTTACCTTGGACAGGGCTTCGGTCTTCAGATTCTCAAAGAGGCCTTGTATGCTTATGTTGTTGGTAGCCGTCTGACTAGTATAGGTCTTGCATTCGTAGGCAGTAACGGTCTTGCCGGTAGCATTGGTCAGGGTAAGTTGGGTCTTGTTCTTGTAGTCTACACCATCTACCACTTTCATATCGGTGCGCCCATCGCCTGGAGTAGTACCTGCAGCCCCCCACTTGCTGTCATAATTGCTCATAGTGGTAGAGCCTGTGGTATAGAACACCTTGTAAGCCGTCATATTCCACGTGCCGGCAAAGTCGCTTTCTTCTATTTGGGTAAGGTCAATAGTGGTTTGCTGACTACCATTTCCGAAGACAAGTTTAGCCTGACGTGGTGCACCGGTAGTATTGGCTGTGGCCGATACAGTTACCTTGCTACCATCTGATGTTACTGTGAGCCAGTCGCTACCCTCAGCGGGAATGCGCTCGATAGAGGCTATCTTATAGTTAGCCACATCGTAGGTCTTGCTCCAAGCCTTGTTATCGGTCCATAGCGACACGTCTTCAAGTTTTTCGTTGTTGCGTGTTACGGTGTATAGTTTACCGGCTTCTACTGTAAAGTTTTCGGTTATAAGCAGGTCAGTGTACGCTTCACCACTTGGACCGGTAACATCGGCACGCAAGTTTTGCAGAGTGCCGGGGAATACGGCGGCATAGAATATTAGCTTATTGCCATCTACCTTAGCTGCACTGATACTGATTTCTTCAATAGTATTAGGATAGTTTACGCTACCGTTTTTGAGCGAAATGTTGGCTGATGCAACAAGACCGCCATCGGCTTTTAGCTTCAAGGCGTAAGTGCTGGCCGTAGGTGTAAAGGGTAGAACTATAGTACCGCGGACGAAGGCCACCTGGTGCTTCATGCTTATTGACATACTTGAGGCGTTGGCTGGGTCGTACTCGCCCGTACCTGTCAGCACATCGTACTTACCCAGGTCGTCTATCTTACCGGTCTGCGATGTAAGGTTGGCGGTAGCCACATGATTAGATACCGTTACCCCTTGAACAAGAGCTACTGCCCATACCGTGGTTTTCTGTGTGGGTGCAGGGGTAAGATTACCAGTAAAATCAGCATAATGTTCATCGCTACTGATAGTACCTATTGTAAAGGCTGCACTCTGTGTAGAACCATCATAGTCTACTTGCAGTTTATCGCCGGCTTGCCATACGGTTTTTAGACCGGGGTTGGTAGTCTCGCCTTGTTCGCTCATGCCTACCCTACTGGTGGCGGTGAGCGATGTATGTATGGTTAACTGGCCGGTGGTAGCCGGAGTATCGTCTACATTCTCTTGCGAGCAAGCGGCCATGACGGCTGCTATACCCAAGAAGCCCAAGAGTTTTTTCAGTTCCATAAGTCGCCCTCCTCTTCTCCTACTGGTAAACTACTGCCTATGCGGTCCATGTCGCCACCGGGTTCCACATCGGGAACCGAGGCGTTGCATATCTCGCTTTCGGTCTCTATGGCGCGCGTCTTGCACATAGGCTTTACGTATGCGTCACGGGTAAGAATGCTTGCATTGATTTCTTTTTTCATGTTGTATGGTTAAGAATAAACGGTTGTGGCCGTAGCCACGCCATTGTTTTTGTGTTAAATTTACAATTGGTATTGCCAACAAAATTAAATAAAAAAAAACAAAGTAACGCTATGTTACCTTGTTTTTTTTAGAGTGGTTCTAAAAATTACCACCATATATTTGTCTTTTAGAGCGTTATCCTATAGACAACACTAAATAAAACAACACACCTGCCTGTAAAGCCATTGCTTTGCGGGCAGGTGCGTTGTTTGTTATCAACTATTCTTATTAGCGGGCAAAATACATACCATCTTTATCAGATGTATTATAATTTGCCTGATATATACAGTCGTAAGTATTAGAATCTACCCCACCATTAACCGAACTGATATCGCTTGATGTTCCTGTAGGAATAGATATTCCGCATACATAATGGTTTCCTATCTTTTGTCCTGAGCCTTTAAATATATACTGCAACTTCTTATAATCAGAACTTACAGTAAACCATAACCAAGCGTAATTGTTAGTAGAGAAATTTAAAACTGCAAATGTATAATTTGCCCAAGATGCAGCTCTTGCACCTTCAGGTACATATACTGCATAAGGATATGTACTATTTCCTGTAGGTTGAGCCTCACGTGAATCAAAGAACAGTCCTACTTTAACCGTATGGTTGTCATAATCTATTTTTACAGTACCGCTCATCGTGGTATTAAAGTAGAGACCCTTTACACCTATGTTATTAGTATATTCAGTACCATCTGTATCAGCCAAAGTTTCAGCTTTCAATGGTTCGCCTATAGTAACAGAAGTTACATTTGCAGGTTGAGATCCACCAACAGAACTAGAGCCATTGAATTTCTTTGAATAGAAAGACCATGTACCCTTAAAGTCTTTTACATCAATTTGAGTTACTGTATAGGTGTACGAATCGGTAACAACCTTACCGGTACGGGGTTCGCCAGTGGTATTAGCCTCAACCTTAATCTTACCATCGGCTACTGACATCCAGCTAACATCACTGGTAGCATCGGTACCTATAACGGTTTCAATGTTATCAGAGGCATCATCGTTAACCCAAATGGTCTTGTACTGCATGGTCTTGCTCATCACAGCCTCTATGTTGTACAGTTTACCTGCTTCCAACTTGCCCTCGTGCTGTTTTGCATATGTATCGCTATAAGGAGTACCATTAACATCGGATGCAACGGTTACTGTGCTGAATTCAGTAGTGGTTATTCCAGGCCAGATAGTTAGATAGGCTGTAGCCTCGTTACCATTTACCTCTGCAGCCTTTACCTTGAAGGTTGCCGTACCCTTAGCACCGGTTGGAGTACTAGCGTCACCGGCATTACCACCAGAAATTTGCACTTTATTATATGTACCTGTTGTAGATATAGTTAGTTCTTTACCTTTTTCTACAGTAGTACCTTCTGGGAATATGGCCTTTACCTTCACTACCGATGTCTTGGGGGTGAATTTTACATTATTGATAGTAGCCGTACCCTTGGCTTCGTCTACTTCAAGATTATTTTCGGTATAGAGGTCGGCCTGGAATACGCTATGCAGAGCAGCATCGGCCAGTGTACCTTCCTGTTCGCTCAAGTCGTTGATAAGGGCACACTCACCAGCAGCGGCAGCGATATATGGAGCACCGCCCTTGGTAGAGCCCATAAGGATATGAAGCAGACCCAAGTCAGCCGGGAGCTCTTCTACAGAGCCTCTAAATGTACCCTTGGTGCCATTGGCCGAACCGGGAACGTAATAGAGTACTACCGTCTTATTAAGCCATGATTTATCGGCCTTGCGGAAATACACCATCATAAAATCGCCCTCTTGGAACGATGTCTTCAGTCCTTCACCATTAGGAGTAAAGCCTACACGCGTACCCGTATTAAGGTCGGCATTGATAGAAAGTGTTATCTTCTTGGCGCCGTTGTCCTGGCCTTCATCAATAACACTGTTGTCTGCACATGAGGCGAATAATCCAGCCACCATGGCAAAGAGGAAAGTTATTTTCTTCATCATAGTTTAGTCCCCCCACATATTAGAATCGTCACGTGGGGCAAGAGCGCCACCACCATCATGATCCATATCACCAGAATCGATAGTAGAGTCAACGGATGTATTGAGCAGATTTTCCGCCTCTAATCCGCGAGTCTTCACACATGGCTTTACGTACGCCTGTTTCGCTCCCTGTAAGCCATCAAAGGAGTAGCGCTTTGTTGTGTCCATATTTTGCTCGTTTAAGTTATTTTTGTCTAATCATATAATTAATAAAGGTAGACTGTGTGCCTTTCGGCATTCTGCATGTACACACCCCAAAGAGGATAAGTGACACGATACAAAAACTACAATCTGCGGGCAAATCTACTAAAAAACAAAGAATAGTGCAACTTTTCTATTTACTTTTTTCATCCCACGAGTAAAAAAGTTGCTCAATTTTTGTGCTACTTTGCTAAAATACCTCGCATCCACCGCCCTCTGAGCAGCCTTATAAGGAACACCGAACCCCTAAAGGTAAGTTCTATAGCCATGGCTATCCATACACCACGCAGTCCGTAAACGGGAGCCAACAGAGCGGCCATGGTCAGGCGCACGCACCACATGGAAGCCAAATTCATAAATGCCGGCTTCAAGGTATCGCCAGCACCCACACATACGCTATAAGTAACAATAGAGGCGGCAAAGAATGGTTCGGCAAAAGCCTCTATACGCAGCACCTCAGCACCTAACTGTCGTATCTCGCTAACAGGCGATAGCAGTCCTATCATCTCTGGGGCAAAGACATACATTACCACGCCCATAAGGGCCATAACACCCATGCCCAGTGCTACAGTCATCAGGGCAAAATTGCGGCACAACCCAGCTCGGCGAGCCCCATAGGTCTGCCCCACTAAGGTAGAAGCGGCGTCGCCTATGCCGTATCCTGGCATATAACAGAGGCTCTCGGCCGTAACGGCAAACGAATTGGCCGCAATAGCCACATTGCCCAACGGCGCCACGATAAGGGTGCTTACCACTTGGGCTCCACTCATCAATACCGACTGCACAGCTATAGGCAGCCCTATACGCAGCGCACGGCCCACATAGGCCCATACCCAGCAGAAAGGGCCACTATCTTGCCTAAGAGAAAGGATACGACTGCAAAAGAGCGATTCGCGCAGCATAACAAGCGAAACTACAACGTAGGCACAGAGTGTACCCAGCGCCGCACCACGCACACCAAGGTCGAGAATATAGATAAACACATAGTTGAACGCCACATCGAGTACACACATCGACATACTCAGCAGACTGGGCACACGCATATTACCCGAGCTCTTGAGCATGGCGGCATTGAGGTGAAACAACAATACAAAGGGCAATGCCATAGAGAAAATTAAGAAATAGGCCGACGAACCTTCTACAATATCGGCGCCACCACCTAACCACCGGGGCAACGCCCCATGTATAGCAACTCCTACAAGCAGTAGCAACAGACTTACCGCCACACCGCATGCCAACGCATGACGGAACACCTGGCGGGCACGGGTAAAGTCGCCAGCTCCGATAAAATGGGCCACTTGTACAGAGAATCCCGTAGATACAGCACTCATAACACTGCACATAAGCCAAGTGGTAGACTCAATAAGTCCGATACTGGCCGAGGCTGAGGCACCAAGATGACCCACCATGGCTGCATCGATAAAAAACATAAGCACCGTAGTAATCTGCGCCAACATAGACGGCACACTAAGGTCTACTATCAGCAATAGCTTGTCGCGCATAGACATTACGCTGCCCATGCGTATCTTCTCCAACAACAATTCACTACGTTTAGCCATTCCCTTTACTTTAGCGCCACAAAGGTACGTATAAGTTAGCACTTACCCACATGGGCGGTTCTAAAAATTAACACTCAAGATAGTTACAAATTGTAAGCACATACAAAAGCGTATTTAGTATATTTAACATTCAGACTCAAAATATAGTTAACGAATGTTACAAAAGCGCCGATTTTCGACCCATTTTTTGCGATAAAAAGTCGCAAAGTTTTGGCCCAAAATAGCCCATTTTGG
>CAVHVH010000093.1:0-8934 GCA_963639385.1 Oscillospiraceae bacterium | reverse complement strand
TTATCCTCTAAAACAATTCTAAAATCTGACAAAGTTAATTTATAGAACCACCCTTAACAAAGTATTAAATCTTATAGATAAAACAGGTATCACATGACGAAAGAAAAAGAAGCATTACTGGCAAAGCTAAAGAATATAGTTCTTAATATGCCGGACAAACCGGGTAGTTATCAGTTTTACGACAAAGACCATGTTATTATATATGTTGGCAAGGCAAAGCGTCTAAAAAGTCGTGTTTCTTCTTACTTTCATACCGAAGTTGACCGATTCAAAACAAAAGTGCTTGTTTCAAAGATATACGATATCTCTTATACGGTGGTCAACACCGAAGAAGACGCACTCTTGCTTGAAAACAGTCTTATAAAGCGCTACAATCCCCGTTATAATGTATTGCTAAAAGACGGCAAAACCTACCCCAGCATATGTATTACCAAAGAATATCTGCCACGAATATTCAAGACGCGCACCATCAACCGAAAGGGTGGACAGTACTTTGGTCCATATAGTCATATTAGCAGTATGTATAGTCTACTAGACCTCATAAGCAAAGTGTACAAGCCCCGTAAATGCCAATTTTCCATAACCCAAGAAGGGATTGCTGCTGGAAAATATAAGCCATGTTTAGAATACCATATACACAACTGCGGAGCACCATGTATCAATCGTCAGAGCCACGAAGAATACATGGAAAATATACAACAAGCACGCGAAATACTAAAGGGTAATACACGGCAACTTAGCAACCTACTTTTCGACCAGATGCAAAATCTGGCATCTCAGTTAAAGTTTGAAGAGGCCGAACAGATTAAACAGCGTTATCTGCTATTGAAAAACTTTGTAAGCCGCAGTGAAGTGGTAAGTCACACCATTACAGATGTAGATGTATTCAGTATTATAAATGATGACGTATCACATAATGCCTATATTAACTATATACATGTTAAAAATGGCACCATCAACCAGAGCTTTACCTTTGAATATAAACGCAAACTCGATGAAACCACAGAAGAACTACTTGTAGATGCAATACCAGAGATACGCTCACGCTTTAAGAGTGCTGCCCGCGAAGTAATAGTTCCATTCGAAATTGACTGGCAGATGGAAAATATAACTTTCACGGTACCGCAACGTGGCGACAAACGACACCTTTTGGAACTCTCAGAAATGAATAGCCGCCAATACCGATTTGACCGGCTAAAACAGTCTGAGAAGCTAAATCCCGAGCAGAAGCAAACCAGACTTATGAAAGAACTGCAGGACAAGCTAAAACTCAATAAGATGCCTTACCACATTGAATGCTTTGACAACTCAAATATATCTGGCACCGATGCAGTGGCCGGATGCGTTGTATTCAAGGGTATGAAACCTTCAAAAAAAGACTACCGAAAATATAATATAAAGACAGTCGAAGGTCCCGATGACTACGCATCAATGCAGGAGGTTGTAAGACGCAGGTATACACGAATGGTAGAAGAAGGACTATCACTACCCGACTTGATTATAACCGATGGAGGAAAAGGACAGATGGATGTGGTAAACACTGTGGTCAACGACGAACTTGGACTAAATATAGCCATAGCCGGACTAGCTAAAGACAACCACCACCGCACAAACGAACTACTATTTGGCAACCCGATATGTACCATAGGTATAGACATAAAGAGCGAACTTTTCCATGCCCTTACACGTATACAAGATGAAGTTCACCGCTATGCAATTACATTCCACCGCGACAAACGTTCTAAACACGCATTACACTCTGAACTCGATGATATACAGGGCATTGGCCAGAAAACCCGCGATATTCTATTTAAACAATTCAAAACTGTAAAGGCCATTGCTGCTGCATCCATAGAATCCTTAAACTTAACCGTTGGAAAAGCCAAGGGCAACATAATATATACCCATTTTCACCCTGAAAACAGCTAATGCAGGGAAGCCAAAATCAGTTAGAGTAAGTTCAATACATAGTCTGTCAATATTTTCTTTTGACTCAATATGGCTTCTAATAATAACATATTAGCGCAATAATATCAAATTACATAAAAGTATAACATAAAAGAGCTTTTTATCAACCTTGAAGCAAAATGATCTCTACATATTGACATAAATAATACAAAATGTAGTAAATTTGCAAAAACAATAATCCATAGAGTAATGAGAATTGTCATACAGCGCGTATCTCACGCTTCGGTAAGCATAGACCAAGAAGTAAAATCGGCCATAGGCAAAGGTTTTCTCATACTAATAGGGATTGAAGCATCTGATACACAAGAAGATGCCGAATGGTTGGTACACAAAGTAGCCGCACTGCGTGTTTTTGATGATGAACAGGGAGTAATGAACCGCGACATAATGGCCATAGACGGAGAAATACTGGTAGTTTCGCAGTTTACCCTAATGGCTAGCTACAAAAAAGGCAACCGCCCGTCGTGGTTTCGCGCTGCTCCGCATAATATATCCGTACCACTATATAACTATTTCTGCGAGCGCATGAGCAAGGCCATAGGCAAGCAAGTAGGTACAGGCCAGTTTGGCGCCGATATGCAGATAGAGTTAGTAAACAGTGGTCCCGTAACCATCTGTATGGACACCAAGAATAAAGAATAAGTCACCTACGACCCACACCACGCCATAAAAACCAATAAGATTACACTGCTGAATAATTACCCACCTTGATGGAAAGAGAATACATAATAAAAGAACTCACAGAGACAGCCATATGGCTGCTAAGCATAGCTGGCTTGCTACTGTTAGTGGTAGGTGGAATAGCCTATCACCATATATGGGCCGCATATTCGGGCGGAACTCTGTGTACAATATATTTCTCCATTTGCGCCTGGCGGAACCGCATGGACCGCAGAAAAGCCCTAGTAAACGCCCTCATTGCAGTGGCGCTTGCTGCAACGCTCATAGCCCATTATCTAATCCAAAGCTTATGACTATTAAGGACGCTCAACAACGTGTAGACCAGTGGATAAAAACGTACGGCGTACGCTATTTCTCTGAACTTACCAATATGGCTTGCCTTACCGAAGAAGTAGGCGAATTAGCACGGGTAATTGCCCGCACTTATGGCGAACAAAGCTTTAAGGCAGGAGAAAAAGCCAACCTGGGTGAAGAGATGGCCGATGTGCTTTGGGTTCTGCTATGTTTGGCTAATCAGACCGGTATAGATCTTACCGCTGAATTGGAGAAAAGCTTTGAGAAGAAAACCCAGCGCGACGCTACTCGCCATATAAACAACAAGAAACTTACAGAAAAACAATAATAACCAAAATAATATGACAGACAATAACAATGCTGACAAATATCAGCAAGCATTAAGCAAGTACAACCTTGCCATTACCGATGCCGAGGTAACCGCAGAAGTTAGTAAAATAGTAGAAAAGGCAGCCGCTAACAACACCACTGACGTTCACCGTTTCCTGTTGGGTAGCGTAGAACTTACATCGCTTCACACCACAGACACAGAAGAAAGTATACTGGCTTTGGTAGAGCGTGTAAACAGTTTCGACAAAGACTATAAAGACCTTCCTCATGTTGCCACCATCTGTACCTATCCATGCTTTGCCAAACTGGTAAGCCAAAGTCTTGAGGTAGATGGTGTTGAAGTAACAAACGTATGTGCTTCATTCCCCTCTTCGCAAACCTTTATCGAGGTTAAAGTAGCCGAAACAGCACTCGCTATAAAAGATGGCGCCACCGAGATAGACATCGTACAGTCTGTAGGCAAGTACCTCTCTGGCGACTATGAGGGTGTGGCCGATGAGATAAGCGAGATTAAGGATATTTGCGGCGAAGTGCCACTCAAGGTAATTCTCGAAACAGGCGATCTGCCTTCTATGGCCGATGTAAAACGTGCCTCAATCCTGGCCATGTACGCAGGTGCCGATTATATCAAGACTTCTACTGGCAAAGAGAAAGTTTCTGCAACTCCTGAGGCAGTTTACGTAATGTGCCAAGCCATCAAGGAATACTACAACGAGACAGGTATCCAGATAGGTCTTAAGCCCGCTGGAGGCATCAATACTGTAATGGATGCCGTTACCTATTATACGATAGTAAAAGAAGTCCTGGGCGAAAAATGGCTAACAAACAAGTGGTTCCGCTTAGGAACAAGCCGACTGACCAATCTGTTGGTTAGCGAGATAGTAGGTAGCGAGGTAAAATATTTCTAAGCTATTGTCATTTCTTTATAATAAAACATAGAGATACAACTAAAACAGCCATGTGGGCAATGGTCCACATGGCTGTTTTTTTTCGATGAAACCGAAAAATTCTTGACAATCTGAGCACTATCGTGTACGTCGTATAACATAGTCAAGATAGGCTTTAAGCGCCTGGCGAATATCATCTTTAACAATATACCTGTCAAGAAACATTTGGGCATTATCATGAAATTCCCACATACGCTTTTCAGCATATTCAATACCCCCATTGCGCTTAGTATAGTCAACCAACGAGGCAATTTCTTCGGCCGTTATAGAACGTTCTTTTACCTTATAAGCCAGTTCTTTAATCTCAACTGGAGCATCATGGTTTACTGCATAGATAGCCGGCAACGTTAGTTTTCCCTCCAGCATATCATTTCCAGTAGGTTTACCTATCTCAGCATTGTCATAATAATCAAAAATATCATCACGTATTTGGAATATAATACCGAGATTCTGGCCGAATTCAGCTGCAGCCCTAACTTCCTCATTTGTTGCTCCTGAAGCCTGGGCACCTATCGAGGCACAAGCCTCAAACAATGCGGCAGTCTTGCCCTTGATAATATTATAATAAACCTCTTCAGAAATATCGTGGCTCGATATGTTAGACAGTTGTAATATTTCCCCGTCAGAAAGGGTACGCCCCAACTGGGCCAAGTAGCGTATAATATTCTCATTATGGGTATAAGATACGTGCAACAAGGCCGTTGAGAGAATATAGTCACCCACCAGCACACTTACCTTATTATCATATACGGCGTTAACAGAAGCCTGTCCACGACGCTCAGCACTCTCGTCTACTACATCATCATGTACCAACGAGGCCGTATGAAGTAATTCTAGACCTATTGCCGCATGCTGGGTAACATCTGTTATCGCACCGAAATTTTTAGCTATCAACAGTATCAGAATAGGCCTCATACGCTTGCCGCCACGTTTACGAATATGGTTTAGGGCTTGCGCCAACATTCCGTCTTCATGGTCGAGAGCATGGTTGAACATCCCGATGAAATCGGTCAATTCTGACGATATCGGAGCCTTGATAACTGATTGATAATCCATGATTATGAGTATTTTGATGCAAAATTAGTTATATTTTCTGTCATTATCTTATTTTTTTCGTAATTTTACAATACCAATAAACAACATAAATATGGACAAACTTTTTCTTTTAGACGCCTACGCACTAATATATAGGTCGTACTATGCCTTTATCAAGAATCCACGCATCAATTCTAAGGGATTTAACACTTCTGCCATTATGGGATTTGTAAACACCCTAAACGAAGTAATCACCAAAGAAAATCCTACCTATATAGGCGTTGCCTTCGACCACGGCAAGACTTTCCGCCACGAGGCTTACCCCGCATATAAGGCGCAGCGAGAAGAAACACCAGAGGATATCACTGCCAGCGTACCCTTTATCAAACAGATTTTGGAAGCATACCGCATACCTACCCTACAAGCCGATGGTTTCGAAGCCGATGATGTTATTGGCACTCTTGCCACACGCGCCGGAGAAGTAGGCATAGAAACCTATATGCTAACACCCGACAAGGACTATGCTCAGTTGATAAGACCTAATATCTATATCTACCGTCCTCGCCACGGTGGAGGATACGATATTATGGGCGAAAAAGAAGTTACTCTGAAATATGGTATCCAATCTACTGCACAGGTTATCGACCTATTGGCACTGATGGGCGATTCTGCCGACAACTTTCCGGGATGTCCTGGAGTGGGCGAAAAAACCGCGGCAAAACTCATCGATCAGTTTGGAAGCATAGATCGTATGCTTACCCATACCAACGAAATCAAGGGAAAGCTACGCGAGAAAGTTGAGAGTGCTACCGAAGATATCCGCATGAGTCGTTTTTTGGCAACCATACGTACCGATGTACCTATAGACCTAAATTTGGAAAAATTAAAGCTTACCAGTCCTGACGAGCAAAAGCTCGAAGCAATCTTCAAAGAACTCGAGTTCAAATCCCTAAGCGACAAAATTATTAAAAAAGTTAAAAATACTCAAAAAAACGATAATCAACAACTCGATTTATTTGCCAATTTTACGGCCGGGAGTTCAGACGAGCCAAAAAATGCGAGTATTTTGGGGCTTAAAAGCACACATCACGAATACAAACTCGTTGAAACAAAAGAAGAAGCAAAGAAACTTTGTGATTTTTTCTTGACAAAAAAAATTTTAAGTTTTGACACCGAAACCACGTCAACAAACACTATCGACGCCGAATTGGTAGGTTTAAGCTTCGCCGTAGAAGAATTCAAGGCATTTTACGTTCCCGTTCCGGCAGACCCTAACGAGGCGCAACAATTAGTTGAAATTTTCAGACCGGTCTACGAAGACGAACGCATCACTAAGGTAGGCCAGAATATAAAATACGACTACGAGGTATTGCGGCGTTACGGAGTAGAGGTACGCGGTAAAATGTTCGACACCATGATAGCCCACTACATCGTCCAGCCAGAACTTCACCACAACATGGACTATATGGCCGAAACCCTACTGGGTTACCGAACCATACACATAGAAGAACTTATAGGGCCTAAAGGCAAAGGCCAGCGTTCCATGCGCGATCTGCAGCCGGCAGAAATCTATGAATATGCCGCCGAAGATGCCGATGTAACACTGCGATTAAAGAATGTGCTGGAACAGAAACTTAAGGATGTAAACGCTGAATCTCTGTTCTACGACATAGAAATGCCCCTAATACCTGTACTGGCCGAAATGGAGCTAACCGGAGTATGTCTTGACACAGAGGCATTAGCCGAAACAGCGAAAGACTTTAACCGCCGCCTGGCCGAATACGAACAGAAGATATATACTCAGGCCGGAGAAACCTTCAATATATCTAGTCCAAGGCAAGTAGGCGACATTCTCTTCGGCAAAATGAAGATAGTAGAAAAGCCCAAGAAGACTAAAACCGGACAATTTGTAACCTCTGAAGAGGTGCTCACACAGTTGCGTAACCGCGCACCTATAGTAGACGACATACTCAATTACAGAGGACTGAAAAAGCTGCTTAGCACCTATGTAGAAGCGTTGCCTAAGCTAATCAATCCGCGCACAGGGCGCATACACACCAGCTTTAATCAGGCCATAACGGCCACAGGGCGGTTAAGTTCATCAGACCCCAACCTGCAAAATATTCCTGTACGCGATGACGATGGCAAAGAAATACGCAAGAGTTTTGTACCCGAACCGGGATGCCTGTTCCTCTCGGCAGACTACTCACAGATAGAGCTGCGCATCATGGCCCATCTGTCGCAAGATGAGCATATGATAGACGCCTTCAAAAGTGGCACCGATATCCATGCTGCCACCGCCTCCAAAATATGGCACATACCTGTAGAAGAGGTTTCCCCAGAGCAGCGTAAAAAGGCCAAACAGGCCAACTTTGGCATCATCTACGGAATAACTTCATACGGACTGGCTCAGCGCATGAATATAAGCAACGGCGAGGCCAAACAGCTAATAACCGACTACTTCGCCACTTTCCCTCGTGTAAAGGCTTATATGGACAAGGCCATAGATATCTGCCGAAAGCAGGGATATGCAGAGACCATATTCCACCGCCGCCGTTATCTGCCCGATATCAACTCCAAAAACGGCACGGTTCGCGGTTTTGCCGAGCGCAATGCCATCAATGCCCCCATACAAGGCTCTGAGGCCGACATTATTAAGGTGGCCATGAACCATATTTATAGCCGTTTCAAGGCCGAAGGTATACGCTCAAAGATGATATTACAAGTTCACGACGAACTCAATTTCAGCGTCTATCCTGAAGAAAAAGAACGGGTAGAGAGTATCGTTACTCAAGAAATGCAGAATGCCTACCAATTAAGTGTTCCCCTTACGGTAGACGCTGGCTGGGGTAACAACTGGCTTGAGGCCCATTGATACCCAAGCCACATAAAAAACAATATTATATTCCTCGCACAATATTGGATATCCATATTGCCAACTCGGCCGCAAGTACTGTTACCAGAACATACTTGCGGCCAAGCATTTTTTGTAAACTATTGTAAATAACCGTAAGGCGGTTGCTATGCATACACAAATCATATAGCAACACTATAGGTACCATAGGCAACAGTACCACAGGTAATACTACATTCGGATTTAGCGCAACGGCTGCTGCCCATTGTCCTTTGAATACCAACAACATGGCTCGTGTAACGCCACAACCAGGACACGGAATATGGTATATCCATTTAGATGGACACACCATAAAACCTAAATGTCCGTTGCTATGAACAACTACGTATAGCCATACCACAACCACGGTATAGCCTACGGCTGTAAATATGTATAATTTTCTTTTAGAGATACTGCATCAATTTGTTTAAATTCTTCTCACGGGTGCTTCCCATTATCAAGAACCAGTCTATAATAGCCCAAATCCCTAAACCACCGCAAGTAAGAAGCTTGCCTATACCAAGTCCTGTATCGCCAATATAGAAGCGGTCAATACCATAACCTCCTAAAAAGAGAGAGAGGATAAGCGCCGTTGTAGGGTTCTTGTACTGTAGTGAAACAATTGTGGCAAACTTCGAATCATCTACATTCTGCAACTGCTCGCGAAGCAAAGGCATTTTGTCTTCAGGAAAATACTTACCATTAGTAAGCATGAATGTGTTGATTTGTTGTGCGTCCATAATATTTTTTAATTTATGTTAGTATTTCTATAGGGTGGTTCTATAG
>CAVHVH010000092.1:5744-9065 GCA_963639385.1 Oscillospiraceae bacterium | reverse complement strand
GAATATTGACGGTTCTTGTAAACGACCACTCACTAAAGGAGCAAAGAGCGAGAGCGATGCTATATGGATAGAGGGCGGTAAAAGTATTGCCTTTCTTTCTGATGGACAAGTATGGAAAATGAATCCAGATGGAACAGGTCGTAAGCAACTTACCCATTCTACAATAGATGTTGAAGGATTTATCTTTTCACCTGATGGTGAAAAAATTATTCTCATAAAGTCTATTCCATACAACGATATTATCAAGAAAAACCCATCTGATTTGCCAAAAGCAACAGGACGAGTCATCACAGATCTGAATTATCGTCATTGGGATCATTATGTTGAATCTATCGCCCATCCTTTTGTAGCCGATGTCACTGCCGATTCAATTTCAACAGGAATTGACATTATGAAAGACGAACCTTATGAATGTCCTTCTGCTCCTTTTGGTGGTATTGAACAATTGACATGGAGCCCAGATTCTAAAAAAATTGCTTATTCTTCTCGCAAACGTATTGGCTTACAATACGCAATTTCTACTGATGCTGACATTTATCTTTATGATATTAATAGCCATTCAACAAAAAATTTATGTAAACCTATCAATTATAAAGAGCCTTCTATTATTCCCACTAAGTCAATGAAAGACCAAACCGTTAATCAGCAGGGCGAAGATATAAACGTTGGCTATGATACGAATCCTTGTTTCTCGCCCGATGGGAAATATATTGCATGGCTCAGTATGGCTCGAAATGGGTATGAAAGTGACCGTAATAGACTATTGGTTTACAATCTTACTACTGGCGAGAAAACCTATGTTAGCGAACAACTTGATACTAATGTCGATGCATTTTGTTGGAGTTCTGACAACAAAACTATTTATTTCTTGGCCGTTTGGCACGGGTGTACCAATATTTATCAGACCAATCTACAAGGAAATGTAACTTTGGTTACAGGGGGACAATATGATTATGGTAGCCTCCAAATGATTGGCACTAGCAAAAAGTTATTGGTAACACGCCACTCCATGAGTCACCCTGACGATATTTTTGTTGTCAATCCTAAGAAAAAGGATGATGTCAAACAGATTACAGACGAAAATAAACATATTTTTGATCAACTTTCTATTGGAAAAGTTGAACCACGATGGATAAAAACCACTGACAACAAAGATATGTTAGTATGGATAATTCTTCCTCCTCATTTTGATGCCAGCAAGAAATACCCTACCCTTCTTTTTTGCGAAGGCGGTCCACAAAGTCCTGTATCACAGTTTTGGAGCTATCGCTGGAATATGCAGATAATGGCAGCCAATGGCTATATTGTAATAGCCCCGAATCGTAGAGGTTTACCTGGTTTCGGTAGTCAATGGAACGAAGAGGTGAGCGGTGACTGGACAGGCCAGTGTATGAAAGACTATTTAAGTGCAATCGATGATGCAGCTAACAACCTACCCTATGTCGACAAAGAACGCTTAGGAGCTGTAGGGGCCAGTTTCGGAGGTTTTTCAGTGTATTATCTTGCCGGACATCACGATAAACGATTTAAATGTTTTATAGCACATGATGGGGCATTCAATCTTGAGTCAATGTATACTGACACCGAAGAAGCATGGTTCTCCAATTGGGAATATGATGATGCTTATTGGAATAAAGACCAAACTGAGCGTGCGCGAATTACTTATGCCAACAGTCCGCATAAAGCAGTTGACAATTGGGATACCCCAATTCTCTGTATTCATGGTGAAAAAGACTATCGTATAAATGCCAATCAAGGATTTGGTGCGTTCAATGCCGCACGGATGAAAGGCATTCCTGCAGAGTTACTACTTTTCCCAGATGAAAATCACTGGGTTCTCAAACCACAAAATGGCATATTGTGGCAACGCACATTTTTCTCTTGGCTTGACCGTTGGTTGAAAAAATAATAATACTAAGATATTAAATTATGACAGCAACACAAAAAACACTACGCGATTCTGCAGCCATTCGTTGGATGGCCTTATTGCTTTTGGCATTGGCTATGTTCTGTGCTTACATCTTTATGGATATTCTATCACCTATAAAAGATTTGATGCAGACACAACGTAATTGGGATTCGGATGCTTTTGGAACTATGCAAGGCGCCGAAACGTTCCTTAACGTTTTTGTTTTCTTCCTTATTTTTGCAGGCATCATTCTAGACAAAATGGGAGTGCGTTTTACAGCCCTTCTCTTTGGTGCAGTTATGCTTGTTGGAGCCATCATCAAATGGTACGCAATCAGTGATGGTTTCATCGGAAGTAGTTTAGAAACGTGGTTTACCAATAATCTTAATCATATTCCTGTTTTTGAGCAATTAGGTGTATCTCCTTTCTATGAGGGTATGCCTGCTTCTGCTAAATTGGCTGCATGCGGCTTTATGCTTTTCGGTTGCGGAGCAGAGATGGGAGGTATCACAGTATCTAGAGGTATTGTAAAATGGTTCAAAGGGCGTGAAATGGCCTTGGCTATGGGGTCTGAGATGGCCTTAGCCCGACTTGGTGTAGCAACCTGTATGATATTTTCACCGTTTTTTGCCAAACTTGGTGGTGTTGTCAGTGTGTCACGCTCTGTAGCTTTCGGAGTAGTTCTGCTCTGTATTGCAATGATTATGCTCATCGTCTATTTCTTTATGGATAAAAAGTTAGACGCGCAAACAGGAGAAGCTGAAGAAAAGGATGATCCATTTAAAATTCGCGATTTAGGACAGATACTTACCAGTAGCGGATTTTGGCTTGTATCTTTACTTTGCGTTCTTTATTATTCTGCTATATTCCCCTTTCAGAAATATGCTGTAAATATGTTGCAGTGCAATCTCACTTTTACTGAGGTACCAAGTGATTCTTTTTGGGCTTCATCTTCAGTCACCATCATACAATATGTCATAATGCTTATTGTAGCTGCCACGGCTTTTATGTTTAATTTCATAAAGAATAAGAAGCTTAAATATGGAGTACTTACGCTATCTGTTCTTGCCCTTGTAGTATATTGTGTCATGGGTTATAAGCGTCAGTCTGCCGAGTCTATTTTTGCAGTATTCCCTTTACTTGCCGTGGGAATAACACCTATTCTAGGCAATTATGTAGATCATAAGGGTAAAGCAGCCAGTATGCTTGTTTTAGGTTCTCTTCTGCTTATTGCATGCCATCTTACATTTGCATTTATTCTCCCTGAATTTAAAGGAAATCAAGTAGGTGGAGTTATTGTGGCTTATCTTACAATTCTTATTCTTGGCGCATCGTTTTCGCTCGTACCTGCATCTCTGTGGCCAAGCGTACCTAAGTTAGTAGATGCAAAGATTATTGGATCAGCTTATGCT
>CAVHVH010000092.1:0-5734 GCA_963639385.1 Oscillospiraceae bacterium | reverse complement strand
GCTTATGCTCTAATTTTTTTTTTTTTTTTTATAGGATTGTGGCTATTCCCTTTGCTTATCGGAAAGGTACTTACTATGACCAATAAGGGAGTAACTTGTGCTACCGATCTTGATTATACAGCTCCATTAGTAATGCTGGCAAGCCTTGGTGTGGCCGCACTCATAATTGGACTCATTCTCAAAATTGTTGACAAGAAGAAGGGACTTCATCTTGAAGAACCTAATATTAAATAATTTTTCACAACGTTCCATATAATTGCCCCAAAAAGGAAATTATATGGAGCGTATCCCCTTACATCCCTCTATCATCTTAAATATCTTTTATAACTAAAAATATCATTATTAACTTAACTTTTTTTGCTATGGAAGAAGAAAACATCTATTCAAACAAAATTCAGATGAAAAAGGTATTGCAGATGCTTGCTATATTCGCTGTAACTGTAGTTATTTGGAACTTACCCATATCCTTTTTCGGTATCGAAGGACTTACTGTTATACAACAACGCGTTATTGCCATATTTGCCTTCGCTACTTTATCATGGCTGATAGAAGCCATTCCTTCATGGGCCACATCTCTCTGTATCATCACAGCCATGTGTCTAACCATTTCAGACAATTCTATCGTATGCTTCAAGGGAGAAGGTGAAGGTTTCGGCGAACTTCTTAAAGCAAAGGACATTATGGCAACTTTTGCCAATCCTGTAATTATGCTTTTCCTTGGTGGTTTCATCCTAGCCATCGCTGCTACCAAGTCTGGACTTGATGTGTTGTTGGCAAAAATCCTTATCCGTCCGTTTGGGAAAAAAAGCGAAAATGTATTATTGGGATTTCTACTTATCACCGGCGTTTTCTCAATGTTTGTATCCAACACCGCTACGGCAGCTATGATGCTAACTTTCCTTACACCTGTATTTGCAGCCCTCCCTGCAAATGGAAAAGGTAGAATTGCACTAACTATGAGCATCCCTATTGCTGCCAATATAGGTGGTATGGCCACCCCCATAGGAACTCCCCCTAATGCTATTGCGTTACAAGCACTCAACGAGCAACTACATTTAAATATTAGTTTTGGCCAATGGATGATGGTTATGTTCCCGCTTGTTATTGTCATTTTGTTTATCAGTTGGCGCCTTATTCTGAAGTTTTTCCCCTTCACAAAGAAAACTATAGAACTGAAGATTGAAGGTCAAATTACCCATGGTTGGCGTATGTGGGTGGTATGCCTTACCTTTTTGACAACTATTGTTTTATGGTTGTTAGATCGTGTTACTGGTGTTGATGCCAATACCGTAGCTATAATTCCTATGGGAATATTTGCCCTTACAGGCATTATTAACGGAAAAGATTTACAGAAAATAGATTGGAGCGTTATTTGGATGGTTGCCGGAGGTTTTGCTCTTGGATTGGGCATGAACGGAACAGGCCTTGCCGATCAAGCCATCGCCAGTATTCCGTTCGGCGAATTCTCTCCAATCGCCATATTGCTTATTTCTGGTTTTATCTGCTATCTTCTCAGTAATTTTATCAGCAATACTGCTACAGCAGCTTTACTTGTTCCTATTTTGACCGTAGTCTGTACTGGTATGGGGGACAGGTTGGGTACTATCGGTGGTACATCGACCGTTATCATTGGTATCGCCCTTGCAGCATCAAGTGCTATGTGTCTTCCTATCTCTACCCCTCCTAATGCCATCGCCTACTCAACTGGATTGGTTAAACAGAAAGATATGCTAAAGATGGGACTTACCATAGGTCTAATTAGTATGGTTTTGGGCTATGCAGTACTTTACTTCGTTGGTAAAAGTGGATTGTTTGGCTAAAATCCACAGTAGTGGTATTTTTTAGGACCACTTAAAGAACATTAACAATTGTCCGAATTTCATTATTAGAATTTCGGACAATTTGTTTTTAGCAAGTGCCTATTCTATTACAATATCACCTACATTTTATTAACTGTTAATACCTTGCTTTTTCCATAATCCGTGCAGGTTACAGTATTCGCGAGCCGTAACATGCGTTTCATCAGTTATGAATTCTGCTTCAGGTTTGTCTCCCGGTTTTAGTTCTTGTCTCAGAACATTTGTTAGAGTAAGCAGTTCTATCCACTGAATATAATGCTCTTGCAGCATCGGATGCTCAACACTTCCTATACATACCCTGTATCCTCCATTAATCTTAGTGATAACTGGTACGTGTTTTTCCTTTGCACCATCAGTAAAATTCTCTTTCATTAGTTTCATAGGTTGGCCACAACAACTTAGCTCTGAGCCTGGATTTACAATCTCTACAACGTTGCCACAAATATTACAACGGTAAATCTCTCTGTTTTTAGTCATACTTATTCCTCCAAATTTAAGGTTTATTTTATACAATAGCAATATTGGTATGAAAACAAAACCATCCATATCCACGTTTATTTTGCGGATATGAATGGTTCGTATATGTTAGGCAAGGAAGAATTTTAGAAATTCTCAGCCTTGAGTTCAAAGTAGCTTTGTGGATGAGCACATACCGGACACACCTTAGGAGCCTGCTTACCTACTACTACATGACCACAGTTACGGCATATCCAAACAGCATCACCTTCATGAGAAAATACAACAGCATCTTCTATATTCTTCAACAATTTACGATAACGCTCCTCATGATGCTTTTCTATGGCTGCCACTCCGCGCATCTTCTCTGCAATCTCGGCAAATCCCTCTTCTTCTGCTTCGCGAGCCATACGGTCATACATATCTGTCCATTCAAAGTTTTCACCTTCTGCTGCAGCCTTCAAGTTGCTTACGGTATCTTTTACGGCACCACCTTCCAAGTATTTGAACCACATTTTTGCATGTTCTTTCTCATTGGCAGCAGTCTCCTCAAAGAGAGCAGCTATCTGTTCAAAACCATCTTTTTTGGCACGCGATGCAAAATAAGTATACTTGTTACGAGCCATAGACTCGCCTGCAAAAGCCTCTTGGAGGTTTTTCTCTGTTTTTGTTCCTTTAAGTTCTTTCATGATCATATATGTTTTGTTGTTAATACTTTTGCAAAGTTAGTTATATTGTACTTTCTTACCAAATGTTTTTTTCTATTCATTGATAGAAATATTCTATCATAGCCTCTTTTCGTGATATTTATTTTATTAACTTTGTTGTCATAAGTAGTATTTACTCATACATTTATGACCCTACAACAAATGGAATATATAGTGGCTGTATATAGATGCCGCCACTTTGCCCGTGCAGCAGAACAATGTGGTGTTACCCAACCCACACTGAGCGCAATGATTCGAAAATTAGAGACCGAATTGGGTATTAAGATTTTTGAACGCTCTTTTCAACAGGTTGAACCTACAGATATTGGCCGTAAAGTAATAGAGCAGGCATGGGCTGTATTGGTGCGTGCCAATCGCATTGTTGACATCGTGAGAGAAGAACGCCATTCCGTTTCAGGTACTTTCAAATTAGGCATTCTACCCACTATAGCTCCATATTTACTTCCTCGCTTTTTTACCCAATTAGAATGCGAACATCCCGAAACCGACATTCGCATAATAGAAATGAAAACTGCAGATATCAAACGTGCCTTGAATAACGGAAATCTTGATGCGGCTATATTGGTGAGTCTTGACGATATGGAAAATTATGTACAGACACCACTTTTCTATGAGCAATTCTTAGTCTATGTATCTCGAACAGATACATTGTTTAGCCATAAGTCTGTAAAGACAACCGACCTAACCAACGAATTTCTATGGCTTCTTGACGAAGGCCACTGTTTCCGCGATCAATTAGTTAAATTCTGTGGTCTTAAGTCAGCAGCCAATAGCAAGAGAACTTACTCATTGGGAAGCATAGAAACCTTTATGCGTATGGTTGAGGGTGGAAAAGGCGTAACATTTATCCCCGAACTTGCCCTTGACCAACTGTCTCTTTCACAACGAGAGCTGGTACGTCCATTTGCCTTACCTATTCCTACCCGTGAAGTGGTGCTTTTAACCACCCGTGGATATGTCCGTCAGTCAATGATACAACTTATTGCCGATTCGGTACGAGCGTGTGTTCCTCAACGTATGCTCCAGTTTAACAACACCGAACAGCGAGTATAGACTAATCATATATAGAGTCTCCTTTATACATTTAATTAATGACAATGCAAAAAAAACTATTAACTATTGCGTTTCTCCTTTATTTTTCCATGGTTGTGGCCCAAACGCCTACAAGTAACAACATTACTTTTGACGCTTCGTTGCAGCAACTGGCTGAACGGATGATGAAAGGAAAGCAAGGAAGCATAGTTGCCATAGACCCTGCTACGGGCGAACTAAAATGTATGGTAAGTGCATCACATAGCGGCGACAGTATTACCCGCGCTGTATCTGTTGCCTATTCTCCAGGTTCTACCTTTAAGGTGGCTCAGGCGTTGGCCCAACTCTCCGAAGGTACACTTACACCAACGATAACCTATTCATGTTCACGCGGATTTACCCAAGGTGGTATCCATATAGGATGTCATGCTCACTCGTCACCACGTGCTGTCGTTGCCGCTTTAGGCACTTCGTGCAACGCCTTTTTCTGTAAGTCGTTCATGTCCATGCTAAATAGTACCCGCTACAAGAGCCGTGCCGAAGCTATTAATCGTTGGTATCAGTATATGACCAGCTATGGCCTTGGGTGCCACTTAGGCACCGATATCGGAAACGAGAATACAGGTGTAATGCCAGATAATAAATATTTAACAAAGTTACATGGTCAATGGACTTCACAGACTATTATGTGGATGGGCATGGGACAAGGCGAGGTTACTGTAACCCCCTTACAACTTTGTAACTTGGCTGCAATTGTAGCCAATCGCGGATGGTATATAACACCCCACATGTATTATCATGATACAGACAGCACATTTCTACGCCGCAACCATGCTTTAGGTACTCCACAAGCCTATCAGCTGGTGGTTCAAGGTATGCGCTCAGCGGTAGTTTCGGGAACTTGTTCCGAAATAAATCGAGGTTCATATACTATCTGCGGAAAAACTGGTACTGCCGAAAATGATGGCGATGACCATTCGCTCTTTATAGGCTTCGCTCCGATGGACTCTCCACGCATAGCCGTGGCTGTAATCATAGACAATGGTGGTTTTGGTGCCGATATGGCTGCCCCTATGGCATCGCTTATCATAGAACAGGCTTTGACTGGTAAGCTTCGCGAATATTCTCAATATCAGGTAAAACTGTGGGAAAATGAAACAGTGGCGCCTTGTGACCCCCTATCTAATAAAAAATAAATATGGAAAAAGAATTTGAAGATTTTTGGGCCGCCCATAGCAAGCAGCTCATTGATAGAGCTCCTGAGCATTTTAGGGAAGAACGAAAGCGTAATCTTAGTATGAACACACTTGGTGACTGGCTTTTATGGATAGTCCCTATTGTGATAGCTATATCCTTGATGGATTACCAATTCGTATCCAGTAAACTTGTCAATTTCCTTATTCTTTTAGTTCTCTGTGTGGTATGTGTAGTGGTATGTCAAATTATACGTCCATATGTTACCGGAAAACGTAGCCTAGCCGATATAGACAATGATATAAAACAATACTATTATCAATTATATCTACGCAACGGAAAAATAGATTTACATTAAGTAATGTTCAAATAATAAATTGCGCAAGTTTGTGGAATACTTAAATACCAGCTATCATGTCTGACTACCCCTGTCTTTTTGCCGTTTTTGTGACTTCTTTTCAGTCA
>CAVHVH010000091.1:0-9270 GCA_963639385.1 Oscillospiraceae bacterium | reverse complement strand
ACTTAACCTTGATGGCATGGTGGTAGATTTTACATGTCTTAAGGAAAAAATCCATGGCTATTTGGATCATGGCAATCTCAACGAACTTCTACCTTTTAATCCTACGGCCGAGAATATAGCCAAATGGATAGTAGATCAGTTTGACTGTTGTTATAAAGCTATGGTACAAGAAAGTGAAGGCAATGTGGCCGTGTACTGTGATGACAACAAATTAGACGGCAAGGAGGCTCTGTGATGTCAGTGTATAGGGTAAACGAAATATTTTATTCTATTCAAGGTGAGGGACGTTGGGCTGGTCGTCCGGCAGTCTTTGTTCGTTTCTCGGGATGCAATTTGAGATGTCCATTTTGCGATACCGATTTTTATGAATATGAGGAATTGAACGAGGATGATATCTTGTCTAGGGTTCAGACAGTGGGTGGAGAGTGTAGATTTGTGGTTATTACAGGTGGCGAGCCGACTCTCCAAGTCGATGATTCCTTCATCAATCTCTTTCATAAGATAGGCTATTATCTGTCTATTGAAACTAACGGAACCCATTTGGTGCCTCCTAATATTGATTGGATAACCTGTTCGCCTAAAATGGCTTTTGTGGCCAATGGAACTTTGGTTATAAAGGAGGCTTCAGAGGTCAAGGTGGTATTTGATGGCATACATGATGTGAGCGATTTCGGTATTTCAGCCCCTTACTATTATGTTCA
Organism: Oscillospiraceae bacterium; assembly: GCA_963639385.1. GTDB lineage: Bacteria > Bacteroidota > Bacteroidia > Bacteroidales > Bacteroidaceae > Prevotella. The sequence goes on along the minus strand of CAVHVH010000091.1, from coordinate 8,569 downwards.
GCCGTGTGATGTGGGCGATATAGAGAAGAACTCCCAAATATTGAAACAGGCAGTGGCCTTTGTAGAGTCTAATCCTAAGTGGCAACTATCTCTTCAGTTGCATAAAATCATTAATGTAAGGTAAGCACCACTTTTTATCGTACATTTGTTTCTCTCCTTAGTCACCTTGGTGAAAGCCGTTCATGTACGTTTTATAAGTTTTCCCTTCTACTATTTTCCTTTTTAGCCACCATACCGCTACCTGTAGAGACTGTTTTTTGTCATGCGAGCGGGTAGAGTTTTTGTACGTTATAGAGAACAGATACTGTAGAAAGGTGTCGTGTCTGTGCAACCTTTGTTATTTTTTATTTGTAGCGCCGAATATTCTCTTTATCCATAGACGTATTTTTTCTTTAGCGTTGGGCTGCCAAGAGTGGGCACAGTAGTGTATTGCATACGACTCTGATGTGGTTTCGTGACGATTGCCAGCGAAGATGGTCGAGTGATATATCATGATGCCGTCGCCTAGGTCTTGGTCAATGTCTTTGTATACAAAGCCGCGTTGTTCAGCCACATACGCATATATTTCCGGTGCTACTACGTTCATAGCCAATGTTCCGTCAGGCGCTACAAAATTTTGAGTGGCATACCAGTCCAGCACTTCTCGTGTAAAGGGGCATCCCTTTTCGGCTCCCATAACTGCTGCTTGAATCATAATACCTGATACGAAGCCTGGTTTTGTACGGTGGCCTTTGGTATCTATCATATCCCATGCCCCATCTTTGTCGGCCTGTGTGGGATGAAATTCAAGAGATGAGAAGAACTTGTGGTCAAGAAAATCGTCGAACGACTTAAGTACCATTACGTCAGAATCAAGATAGATACCCCCCTCTGTGTAGAGGGCATACATACGTACATAGTCGGCCGCAAAAGCCCATTTGCGGTGCTTTATAGCTTCTTGTACATAGCGTGGTGTGGCGTTTAGGTCGAACGAATCGAGCGTCCACAGCTTGAAATTGTAGTCGGGTAATTTCTGGTGCCATGAATCGATGCACTTCTGTATCTTTTTGGGGAATGCTTCGCCACTAAACCAGCAGTAGTGTATTGTCTTGGGTATCATTTGCTTGGGTAACGTTTTGTTGTTTTTGTTCCAAATTTAATTTCTGTAAAGGCGATACAATTCACCCTTAACAGTTTGGCAAAAATACAAATAATATCAGAGAAATACCCTCTTTGGTGATTAATATTTTCCTTTTTGCAGCAAAACTATGTTATTCTGTCAATTTCCCTTCTTGTGGTGCGAAATCCTCCACATGCCTAACCTGGCATTGCCACTTGCCGCTGTTCCCCTTTAGTTGGGATAACCGCAGTGCTTGCGTGTTTTTAATTTACCCCTAAATGGGTATTGTGGTGTTTAACACTTGTAAGTAATTTTGCACTTGGATTTTTATGAATGTTATTTTTGGTATAAAAATATAAATAGATAAGGATAAAATGAGATTACGATTTTTATTTATGAGTCTGCTCGCCAGTACTGTTGCCAGTGCGGCTACTAGTCAGGACAGTTGTTGCAAAGCAAAGAGCGAAGTTGTGCCCGCGCGTATCGAAAAGAAAACGGCTTCCGCCACCCCTCTTTCACGACTTACCATCGGTGGATACGGCGAGGCAGTGATGTCGCGTAATTTTTACAGTCAGCACTTCAATCGTTATAGCGACCCGAAAACCTATAAGAACGATCCCAGTCACGGCCGTTTCGACCTTCCTCATGTTACCCTCAATCTTGGTTACGATTTTGGTCATAACTGGACATTGGGTATGGAGATAGAGTTCGAACATGGTGGTACTGAGAATGCCGTAGAGATTGATGCCGACGAGAGCGGCGAGTACGAAGCCGAAACAGAGCGCGGTGGCGAGGTTGCCCTTGAACAGTTTTGGCTCAATAAAGCCTTTTGGGGTGGCAAGTTCAATATCAAGGCTGGTGAGATAATTATCCCTGTGGGCGAGATTAATGCTTATCATTTGCCCGGTAACTTCTTCTCTGTCTATCGCTCTGAGGGCGAGGCCAAAGTACTTCCCAACACCTGGCATCAGGTAGGTATTTCTCTGTGGGGACGCCTTCCCCAATGGCGTTACGAAGCTATCTTCACGTCTGGCCTTGATGCCGAGCGCTTTGGTCACAATTGTTTTGTACACTATGGCGCCACCAGTCCCTACGAATATAAGCTGGGCAATGTGTATGCCGGAGCCTTGCGTATAGACAACTATTCTGTTAAGGGCCTCCGCCTTAGTCTTAGTGGTTATTATGGCTATACCTTTAAGAATACCGAGAAGAAAGCCGGCAGTTCTTACGATAATGTACATGGCGCGCTGAGTATAGGTAGCTTCGGTTTTGAACTCAAGCGCTGGAACTGGATAGTAAGAGGTAATGCTACCTATACCCATCTTTCAGATGCCGAGCGTATGACCACTTTTATGAATACATTCCCCAAACACTCAGTACAAGATGGTTCACCCTCAAAGCATTCGCCTATTGCCAGTAATGCATATTCGGTTGCTATGGAGGCCGGCTATAATGTGTTCTCGCAGATAAGTACCCTGCGTGGCAAGCAGGCAATGTATCTCTTTGGTCGTTACGAAGATTATGATACCTATGCATCAGGCCTGCACAAGGCGGCCTATAGGTATGATAGAGTTAAGCGTATGTCGTTCGGTTTCAATTATTCGCCCATCAAGCAGATTACAGTAAAGGGTGAGTATGGCAAGCGCTTCCTTGACCATGGATATAATAACGAACCTAACTTCTCATTGGGCATTACCTTCAGCGGTATGTTCGATACCAAAGCCTTCGGTCAGTCTTCTGCTCGCAATGCCGGGCTTACCCAAGAACAACTGGATAAGATAAATACCCTAATGCAGGAACTTGAGACTATCAAGGCAACTGGATGTTGTAAAAAGTCTGGTAAATAACACTTTGACCGAGTATAAATAGAAAATTAATGTATAATCAATAAAAAAGAAAAAAGATGAAAATTTTCAGGAACTCCATGCTCTTTGCCATGGCTATGGCTGTTTCAGTATGTAGCACCAGCTGCAGCGACAGCAATAACGGCGAAGACGAAGGCGCAGTATTCAGCACAAGCGAGCTGCAGACGGTAAACAAGGATTTTGTAAACAAGACGGTTGTGCCTACCTACCGAAATCTTGCTGATAACAACAAGAAACTGGTAGAGGCCCTTAACCAAATGACCGATAACGAAGGTGTTGAAAAAGCTTGCAATTATTGGAAAGCTTCTCGTAAATGGTGGGAATTTTCCGAGGCATTTCTCTTCGGCCCTGCTGGAGACTATTCTATTGACCCCCATACCGACACATGGCCGTTCGACAAGACTTCGTTTGATAAGTATATGGCCAAATACCACCCCGCTACCAACGAAGCCGATGCAGCTCTTATCGACGATGCTATCGCCAACGGAAGGAACCTTACCGGTTTCCATGCTGTAGAGTATCTGATATTCCGCGATGGAACCCCACGTGCTTATGCAGATATTACTGCCGATGAAAAATATTTCGCAAAGAGTGCTGCACAGGATTTGTATCTCAGCTCGCTTAAACTCGTTTCTGCCTGGGGTGGTGAAGTAACCGAAGCCGAGCAGAAATTGCTTGATGATGCCGAATTTGATTCAAAAGACTATGGTGCCGATTTTATCAATGCAGGTAAGGCTGGTTCCAGCTATTCTACTGTAATTCTTGCTACTCGTGCCATTATTGCTGGTGCCAATGAGATTATCGGTGAGGTTCGCGACTCTAAGATAGGAGCTCCTACCACAGGCGCCGATGAGAATTATATTGAGTCACCCTATGCCTACAATTCTATACAGGATTTCTATGACAACATTATGTCTTGTAAGCACACTCTCTATGGTGGATCTACAGTCGATGGAACTACTCCTCAAGCCAATTCGCTCATCGGTATTAGTCTTAAGAACGATGCTACCAAGGAAGCTGCTCAAGCCGTTATGACTAATCTTGAGAATGCCTTGGCTAAGATCAGCGTAATGAAACCACCTTTCGTACTTTATTATAAAGATCAGAGCGCTTGGGATGCAATGTCTGCACTCGAAGGTCTTGAGTCTTCTCTCAAAACTCTCGATGCCGCTCTTGAGAAGAGCCATCAGAACTAATATTAACAATGTTATCATATTGTTGGTAGACTGCGTGCTATGTAGCCTGCCAACAATTTATACGTAAATTAGCAATATAAATAATATAGGTAAAATGAAGAAAACATATCTTGTTTCAGGTTTGTGCTCGTCACTGCTGCTCTTTGGTTGTTCTGACGACAACTCCTTAGATTTGAGCCTTCCTACCAATCTTGGTACACCCGATGAATGGTACTATGCCGGTGGAAAACTGGGTACAACCAATATTCAGAGCGCTTACGCTTATCGTCAGGCAACCCAGGCTGTCGATGATGCCGGCCTTGCCGTTAATTTCCAGGTCGGTGAGGGACTTTTCGAAAAAGACTATAACACCAATACCTCTGGAGCCTTTGCCGGACTTGGTCCTGTATATGTGCGCCGTGGTTGTCTGTACTGCCACCCTAACTACGGTCATGGCAAACGTATGAACCGCTATCGTGCCAATGACGACGGTAATGGTTATCTGCTCGTAATTTACGACAAGCAGACCAATAGCTATATCTACTCTGTGGCCGGTATGCCACAGACGGCTTCTATAAAGCCGTTCAAACCCCAAATAGATGAAACCCAAATCGAAATAGCGTGGAAAAAGTATACCGATGAATGGGGAAACAAGTTCGACGATGGCGAAACTTACGACCTGGAATATCCCGAAGTTACTATCCCTGCCACTGCTTACTATTCTCCTGTTACGGTAATGCGTAACGGCAAGGCGGTAGTTCTTTCTAACGACCAAGTGGCCAGCGAGATAGGTGTTCGTCTTGAATCTACTATCGGTGTGTATGGAACAGGTCTTACCGATGCTATACCCGACGACTCTATTACTGCACAGTGGAAGAAAGAGAGCGATTACTTTAACTCAATTGGCAAGACCGATGCGCTTAACCCCGCTATGTGGGACCAGTCTACCAACACCTGGAAAAGTTATTATAGCAACTCTCTTCAAGGCGATGGCACCAAGTATGTGCGCCGTTACACTTATGCACTGAGCCGTGGTCCGCTACTCGATGGTCCTGGTGCCAACGCTATTTGGAATATCACCAATGTAACGCGCCCCGACCGCCGTTACCACTATCTTAGCCTTGACGCCACTATCTATGCCAAAACATCTATGGAAGACCCCGATGTACAGGATGGCTTCCCCGAATACATCAATGGCATTGACCCTAATAAGACTCACCCTTCATGGCACACGGCTGATGTAAAGCAGAATATCTACAACTATCTTACAGCCAAAGACCTGGATGTAGAAATGACTGCCACTCAGTATAAGAACTTTATGATATGGCACCGCGGACTTGCCGTTCCGGCCGCCCGTAATACTACTACAGACCGCTTCAAGCACGGCTTCAAACTCTTCAATGAGATTGGATGTACCAGTTGCCACCGTCCGTCATGGGAGACAGGTGCCGACCATATCCAGGATCCCAATAAAGTGTTTACCGATGCCGATATGCCTCGTTATCCATATCAGAAGATATGGCCGTATACCGACTTTGTGCAGCACCGCCTGTATATGGAAAACGATATCCGTACCGGATGGTGCCGTACTACTCCTCTTTGGGGTCGTGGCCTGTCACAGCTCTGTACTGGCGAAAGTAGCCGTCTGCACGACTGCCGTGCCCGTAATACTATGGAGGCCATTATGTGGCATGGAAACGCCAAGAGCGATGCCCGTTGGACCATCGAGAAATTCCGCAAACTCTCTAAAGACGAGCGTAATGACATTATATTCTTCGTTGAGTCTATCTAACGGAGAATGCAGCATTTGGTCTGTTGCCCAGTGCTGATACCAATCTGCGGCCACACGTTGCCTGAAAAGACAATGTGTGGCTTTTACACTTATAAATACAAGACTTGCCAAAATATTTACAATGAAACTACTGAAAGGATTTGTGCTGGCCGTGGCCATCGTTGTTATATTGGTTCTGATGGCGGCTACTCTGGTAGAGAGTGCTAAGGGAACTCCGTTTGTACATAACTACATTTATGGCTCATGGTGGTTTGTGGCGCTTTGGGTACTGCTGGCCGTAGTATCGGTTATGTATATGCTAAAACGCAAAATCTATAAGCATCTATGGGTTATGGCTGTACACTTGTCTTTTGGCGTAATTCTTGTGGGAGCGCTCCTTTCATGGCTTACAGCCGAAAGTGGTAAGATACATCTGCGCAAAGGTGAAACTGTAAGACAGATGTTGGTCAAGCCTGGCGAGAATGTAGATTTTGGCTTCAGTATTTCGCTGAAAGACTTCCGTATAATCTGTTATCCCGGTACCGATGCGGCACAGGATTATGTCTCTGTATTGTCTGTTGCTAACGATGTGGTAGAGGTGTCTATGAACAACATAGGCCATTACCATGGCTACCGCTTTACCCAGTCTGGTTACGATGATGATATGGGTGGTTCTACCCTCGGGGTACTTTACGACCCTTGGGGCATCACGGTTACCTACATAGGCTATCTATTGCTTTTCGTTTCGCTTGCGGGGTGCCTGTTTGTCCGGCGCAACTATCTGCGCCAACTCTATCGTATGGCTACAGCCGTGCCTGGCGCCAAGACTGTATTATTGGTGTTGGCATTGAGTAGTCTTTCTATGCCTAAGTCGGTGGCGCAAAATCGCATAGATATTGCCCCCGAAGTGTATAGAGATTTCGGTCGTATATCGGTGCTCTATAACGGGCGTGTGTGTCCGCTTAATACCGTGGCTATTGATTTTGTGACAAAACTCTGTGGTAAACCCTCATGGAAAGGTATGTCCGCCAACGAGATTCTTGCCGGTTGGGTATTCGATATACCTTATTGGGAAACAGCCAAGATGGTAGAGATAAAGAGTTCTAAGGTGCAACAGTTGCTCGGGCTTAAAGACAAATGGGCCTCGTTGACCGACTTTTACGACGATTACAATGCCTACAAACTGGAAAAACCATTGAAAGATGCTTATAACGGCAACGACCAAGCGCTGATAAAGGCTCTACGCGATGCTGACGAAAAGTTCAATGTTATTCGTATGCTCTATCATGGCGAAATGCTCAAAATGTTTCCCTACCGTAATCCGTCAACCAAGAATATAGAGTGGTATGCTCCCGGTCAACCCCTCAAGGGTGTGCGTCTGCCCGAAGAAGAACTTGTGTTTGTACGCAAGTCTATGGACTGTCTTGCCGAGAATGTTATTACCAGCAATGTGCCGGCTGCCCATGATATGCTGACCAAGATATACCGTTATCAGCACGTTAGGGCACGTGGCGTAATACCTTCAACTCCTGCCGTGTGGTGCGAAGTGGCCTACAATACGCTCAATACGCAGCGCTGGCCGGTAATGTTATATTTGGCTTTGGCTCTTTTGGTGGTGGCTTGTACAACTACAACCAACCGTTTTTCGCGGTATGTCAAAGGTTGTAGAACTGCGCTTCCCGTAATTATGCTTGTTCATACTACCTTGTTGTTACTGTTGCGGTGGACTGTGTCTGGACATCCGCCTTTGTCCAACGGATTTGAAACTATGCAGTTTATGGCATGGGCCACACTGATGGTTACCCTGCTTACGCGCCGCCGCTTCGAAGAGATAGGTTGTCTTGGACCGCTTCTTTCATCGTTCGCACTGCTTGTTGCAATGATTACCGACGGCAATCCGCAGATAACCCAACTTATGCCTGTATTGCAGTCGCCGTTGCTTTCTGTTCACGTAATGGTTATCATGTTCTCTTACGCCCTGTTAGGACTTATGGCTCTTATTGGCGTGCAAGGACTAATTGTAGGTTACCGTGGCGACCGTGGGCGAGAAGAAAGACTTGCCGCCTTGTCGCGCTTCTTGCTCTATCCAGCGGTGGCCTTGTTGACCATCGGCATATTTGTTGGAGCTATATGGGCCAATGTAAGTTGGGGTCGATATTGGAGCTGGGATTCCAAGGAAACCTGGGCACTCATCACTATGCTTATCTATGCCGCTCCGCTCCATACAGATATACACTGGTTGCGCCCGGCACGCCATGTACATATATATATGCTGCTGGCATTTCTCAGCGTATTGATGACCTATTTCGGTGTCAATTACTTCTTGGCAGGTATGCACTCGTATGCATAGACTGGCCTGCATTCCCTATATACCTGCTTACAAATTGTAAGCAGGTATATAGGTGTGTTTAGAATATTTAACAAATGACGCGCAAATATGGTTAACGAATGTTATAAAACTGTCCATTTTCGCCCCATTTTTTGCGATAAAAAGTCGCAAAGTTTTGGCCAAAAATAGCCCATTTTGGGGTAATTTTTGAGTTATCAACAGATGCGAATGGAGTCTAAAACCCTAATTTTTGACCGTAAAATGCGAATATTTGGCAAATTTAACGGCTTTTAACATAACTCTCGCCCTAATTCTTGACAAACGAACTAT
>CAVHVH010000090.1:465-9647 GCA_963639385.1 Oscillospiraceae bacterium | reverse complement strand
GTATAATTTGCTAAATAAGCAACACATATCTTCAGAATTAAGATTATGGGTTACAATTGAATTGGGAATATAAACCATTTTTTGGGGGGACGTATAATCATGAAGAAAAGTTTGTTCGGCTTTACTCCATACATGAATAATTTGTGCAGAGTCAATTAATCGCTTTTGAAGAAGTCTTTTTTTCCATATTGCAAATGAAAATGTATTCACCCATGGTTGAAATATTCCTAATGGTGAATAGAGAATAGGAATTCCGTTATGATTTGCTATTGATATAATTTTTTGACACTGGATATTATTTCCAGAAAGTACGTGGATAATATCAAACGATGAACTCAATATGTTTTTGGGGGTACAAACATAAATTTGCTCGCTTAAACCTTTAATTAGAATTTGGGCAAAATTATTAAGTAGTTGTTTGTTTTTGCATTGAGAAGATATGTAAAGACCGATTTTCATAGCTTGTGACTTGTAAATTCGATTTTATTTGTCATCTTATAAAGGAATGTAACCATAAGATTGTGCCAAATGATACGTAATTCATAGAATGGTATAAGCCATGTTTTGATAGTAATTCCTAATATTTTCAGAACCCTCTTGGCAAGCGTTATACGCAAAAATATGAAAATAAGGAACACCCCTATGCTTAGGCCAAACAAGATCCAGTGTTCACAGAAAGCTCCCCATAAAAATATGCACAGAAATGAGAGATAAGAAATATACAGTACAAACTGGTCGGTAGTATAAAGCAAGTATATTGGGAAACTACGTTTTAAATGATGACGTGTTTCCAATGCTTCAATAGCATTGATTTGCCATTTTCTGCGTGAAGGGGATTGTTTGATAATCTGAGCTAGGGGTTCAACTACAACAGTTGTTGCTTTTTTTAAAGAATATCGATTTGCCAAAAAATCATATTCTCCACAAGTCAAATGCAAATTCCCTAAGAAACCTTGACCTTTCATAAATGTAGTTTTATTAAACAATAAACAATTGCTATTGCAAGCATAAGCTCGGGAATTTATAGCAAAATACATATAATAGAGGGCACGATGAAGATGTTCAAACTGGTAAAATTCACGGCATGATTCCTCGTATCGCGAGAAAGGCATGATAATGGGTTTAGACGGATGATAAAATTTCGTCAATAATGACAAGCAAGAATTAGAAGCGGGTCGGCAGTCGGCATCGACCAACATAACCAATTGGTGACAAGATGCTTTCACTCCTAGTGTTACGGCCAATTTATTTCTGCTCATATAGCGTGAGGTGCGCGGTGTAAAAGTCGTATATATACGTTTGTCAGCCTCCAAACGTTTTAATACTTTATCTGCATTTCTGTCTCCTTCTTCGGTTACGACAACTATTTGTAAATCTGCAGAATATTGTTGAGCCAACCATAGTGGAAGACTCGTTTCAAGAGACTGGGCATTTCCGCGAACTATGATAACAAGTGAAAGGGGCGGATTTTCTACAATTGCTTGGTCGGACGGGGTGTTGCATAAATTTCGACGAAAAGGATTGAATATCCATGAAAGCAACAACATTGCCAATGCCGAAATGCTACCAACTATAGAAATTGTGTCAAGTATCATAATTCATCTGATAGATATCCCTGTGGAAGTTTCCGACAGTTATATTGACTTGCCATTATTTCGCCATATGCTCCAGCACTTCGAATAGCAATGAGATCGCCACGATGGGTAAGGTTGATATCTATAGATTTGGCAAAAACATCACTTGATTCGCATATTGGCCCTACTACGTCGTATGTAGAGACAGGCTCATTGCTACTTATATTTTCTATTTTATGATATGCTTGATAAAGTGCCGGACGAATAAGATCTGTCATTCCTGCATCTACAATAACAAATTGTTTATGAGTTCCTTGTTTGACATAGAGTGTGCGTGTTATGAGAGTACCACATTGGCCAACAATAGAACGGCCCAACTCAAAATGAACCCGTTGATGTGGTCGAAGATGTAGATGGCGCGCATAGCAATCAAAATAAGATTTGAAATTAGGAACTGGAACACGATTGGGATGCATATAGTCAATACCTAAGCCGCCCCCAACATTAATATTGGCTATCTCAAGATGCTGTTGCTCCAAATTATTTTGAATATCATTGATGCGATTGCATAATGCTTCAAAATCTTCCATATCAAGAATCTGTGAACCTATATGAAAATGCAATCCAATCAATGATATATTAGACATCTGTTGTGCTCTTTGGAAAACGTCAAACATGTCGCAAAGAGCTATTCCAAATTTGTTCTCAGCTAATCCAGTTGTAATATTTGCATGGGTATGTGCTCCAATATTAGGATTGATACGAAGGCATACATTGGCAGTTTTATTTAAATTCTTAGCTATTTGCTGGATAATTTCCAATTCTGCAAGACTCTCAACGTTGAAGCAAAATATATTCTTCTCTAACCCCAATTGTATCTCCCAATCACTTTTCCCGACTCCTGCATAAACTATTTTTTTTGCTGCAAATCCTGAGTGAAGTGCAGCTTTAATTTCTCCACCACTAACACAATCTGCGCCTAGTTTTTCTTGGCTAATTATATTCAGAAGTTTGGGATTCGCATTAGCTTTTATAGCATAGTGAATATCAAAATTTTTATGATATGCCACCTCTGTGCAAATACAATCTAATGTATGACGCAGTAGCTCTGCATCGTAAAAATAAAATGGAGTTTCTATATGTTGAAACTTCTCAATAGGAAATGTTCCCTTCACTTGTTTTGTTGTTTATCCGTTAAATTTATTATATTCTAATCAAAAAGCACATTACTTAATTTTTGCAATGCTCTTTTTTTGTCTGTTTCCTTTATGAGGAATGAAATATTATAATTACTTCCTCCATAAGAAATCATACGTACTGGAATATCTTGCATTGCTTGAGTTGCCAACGTCTCGAATCCTAAGTTGTTCCAGTCTAAATCTCCCACTACACAAATGATACACATGTCTTTATCTACAGTGACAGTACCATACTTTTTAAGTTCATCTACAATTTCCAAAAGATGGGCAGCATTATCAATACTCATAGATACGCCAACTTCACTAGTGGCAATCATATCAATAGGGGTCTGGTAGCTTTCGAATATTTCAAACACTTTGCGAAGAAATCCTGTAGCAAGCAACATTCGTGATGATTTGATTTTTATAGCGGTAATGTTATCTTTTGCAGCAACAGCCTTGATCTTTCCGTGCACAATTACATTGTTTATTATCGTACCAGGTGCATCGGGATCTAAAGTGTTTTTAAGACGTACTGGGATGCCTGCGTATTTAGCCGGTTGAACACAAGTGGGATGGAGTATTTTTGCACCAAAATAAGCTAATTCGGCAGCTTCTTCAAAATTTAGCTGTGGAATGGTCTCTGTATGTTCAACTACCCGGGGATCGTTGTTATGCATACCATCTATATCAGTCCAAATTTGTATTTCATCAGCATTGAGAGCAGCTCCAATCAAAGATGCCGTATAATCACTTCCTCCTCGTTGTAGATTGTCTATTTCTCCGTATGCATTACGACAAATAAAACCTTGCGTTATATAAACTTGATACCCTTGACGTTCTTTCATTATAGCAGAGAGCTTTTCTTTGATATAATGCAAGTCTGGCTCTACATTTTTATCTGTGCGCATAAAGTCGAGAGCATTTAAGAGACAAACATTAATTCCCTGTTCCTGCATATAGTTGGCAACCATGTTCGTGCTGATAATTTCACCTTGCGCAACAATTGTTTTTTCTTCAAATGAAGTAAAAAGGTCTTTTGTAAAAGAACGCAAAAAATCGAACTCTTCACGAAGAAATGAACGGGTTTTCTCTCTATATTCGTCAGTGGTATAAAGCGTTTCGATATGACTCATGTATATATTTTCAAGAGAATTTATGTGTTCATAGGCGCCTCCTGGATTCTTTTTATAGAGATAATTGCAGATCTCAATAAGATTATTGGTTGTTCCGCTCATTGCAGAGAGAATTACAAACGTCTGTTTTCCCGAATTGACCACAAGTTTTGTAACATCCTTCATGCGCTCTGAAGTGCCAACGGATGTTCCTCCAAATTTCATTACTTTCATAATACAGATATGGATTAAAAAGTTAATATTTTTTATCGTCTACTTGTTTTGTCTAGTTAATACCTTCATTGGTTATGACTCGGTTATATTCTTTGGTTACATTCTTAATTCCATACTCTGCACAACTATATACTATGCCTGGAAATTTATCAAGCATGTGAATATTGTGAGTAGACATGATTACTGCAGTACCAGTCAATGTTATATCTTTCAGCAATTGTATTATATATTCTGCAGTTTCGGGGTCAAGATTCCCCGTTGGCTCATCGGCAATGATAATCTCCGGATTATTAAGTATCGCTCTTGCAATAACAATTCGTTGCTGTTCACCTCCAGAGAGTTCGTTGGGCATTTTGTTTTTTTTATCTACCAAACCTACAGTTTTCAAGACATCATCTATGCGATTTTCTATTTCTTTTTTGTCTTTCCAGCCAGTGGCCTTAAGTACAAAACGTAAATTTTGATATATAGATCGGTCGTTAAGTAATTGAAAATCTTGAAATATAATGCCTAACTTTCGTCGTAATCCAGGTATGTCTTTCCTATGAATAGTCAAAAGATTTTTTTCAAGGATTTCTGCCTTTTGGCAATCTTCCTTATACAATTCTAACTCTGCATAAAAAGATTTGAGCAGAGAACTTTTGCCAGATCCAACTTTACCGATTATATATACGAATTCTCCTTTATCAATACTAAAATTTACCCCTTTTAGTACGATCTTATCTTGTTGATAGATGTCTACATCATTATATTCTATGAGCATATGTTTTGAGTTATTACAATTATTGTTTAGATTTATCCATCCTACGTTGTTTATCCCATTCTGGAGCATGCCGTTTCTGTAGTTCAGCAGCTACTTCGTTTAAACTAAGCCCTCGGCTAGTTAAGAGAACTATAAGATGATATAATAAATCTGCAGACTCATAAATAAGTTTTTCATTTTCCCCATTGATAGCTTCGATAATGGTTTCACACGCTTCTTCCCCGACCTTTTGTGCTATTTTATTTGTTCCTTTCCGAAAAAGGCTTGTGGTATAGCTTCCTTCTGGCATTTGGTTAAATCTTTGAAAAATAAGATCTTGCAATTCAGAAAGAAACTGAAGAGAAGATAATTTGTTCTCTTCTCCCCAACAAGTATCGGTACCTTTATGACAAGTTGGCCCCAATGGTTTAGCTTTGACAAGTAAGGTGTCATTATCACAGTCTACATTTATACTTTCCAAAATAAGATAATTTCCAGACGTTTCTCCTTTTGTCCACAAGCATTTCCGTGAACGGCTCCAAAAAGTTACTTTCTTCGTGGCAATAGTTTTGTCGTAAGCATCCCGATTCATAAATCCCAACATAAGCACTCTAAAAGTGGCTGCATCTTGTATGATAACAGGAACGAGCCCGCCCATTTTCTCAAAATCGATTTCCATATTGTTATAATCTCACATTAATATGTTGGTTATTAAGATATTGTTTGAGTTCAGATATATTTATTTCTCCAAAATGAAAAACACTAGCAGCCAATGCAGCATCAGCGTTCCCCTCTATAAATACATCTTTAAAATGTTGGAAGGTTCCAGCTCCGCCACTAGCAATTACAGGTATAGACAACAAATCCGTAAGTTGGGCAATGGCTTCAACGGCAAATCCATCTTTTACGCCATCATGGTTCATACTAGTAAATAAAATCTCCCCAGCTCCACGATCTTGAACTTCTCTAGCCCAATCGAAAAGCCGTAGTTCGGTTCGTTCTCTTCCTCCTTTAGTGTAACATATCCATTGTTTTCCATCATATTGCGCATCAATGGCACAAACACATACTTGAGTTCCAAATTTTTCGGTTATTTCGTTAATGAGTTGTGGTCGGTAAACTGCGGCCGAATTGATACTAATTTTGTCGGCACCAGCGTAAAGTAATCTTTCTACATCTTCTAATTGGTTAATACCTCCACCAACGGTAAAGGGGATATTTATTTCAGAGGCAATATGAGTTACTAATTCGGTAAATGTTTTACGGCCTTCAGAACTTGCGGTAATATCAAGATATACCAATTCGTCAGCTCCAGCAATACTATATTCTTTTCCTAAAGCAACTGGATCACCAACATTGCGTAGATTAACAAAATTCGTCCCTTTTACAGTTTGACCATTTTTTACATCAAGACATGGTATGATTCGTTTGGTTATCCCTTTGGGTATAAATAATTTTTGAGGGTCAATACGCCCTTCATATAAAGCTTTTCCGAATACGACAGACGGAACACCAAGGGAATTTAAACGCTGAATGTCTTCAGAAGAAGAAACACCTCCGCTCGCAATTAGATGTAGAGTGGGGTAGCGTTGCATGATATCTGCATAAAGTTCAAAAGCGGGTCCTGTGAGTGTGCCGTCTTTGCTGATTTCTGTACAAAGTACTTGGGTTACACCTTGGCAAATATATCGATCTAAAAAAGCAAATAGATCTATTTCGGAATTATCTTGCCATCCATGAATAGAAATCTTACCATGACGGATATCTGCGCCTAAGATAATCCGATGTGAACCGTAATGTTTTAACCATTGAGAAAATAGTTCAGGGTGGCTTATTGCAATGCTGCCAATCGTTACCATAGATGCTCCATTAGTAAACGCCTTATCAATATCTTCTTGAGTCTTTATACCTCCACCGAAATCTACTTTTAAATTGGTGTTTTGGGTTATGTCTCGAAGAACTTTTTCATTTACTATATGATGTGACTTTGCACCATCAAGATCTACAACGTGTAATCGCTTATAACCTAATGCCTCTAATTGTTTGGCAATCTCTACCGGTTCGGTATTATATATTTTTTTTTTCTTATAATTGCCTTGGGTCAGCCGTACGCACTGACCATTGATGATATCTATGGCCGGAATAAGTTCTATCATAAATCAAGAAAATTATTAAGGATTATTTCCCCTACTTTCCCACTTTTTTCGGGATGAAATTGAGTTGCATAGAAATTATCTTTTTTTAGACAAGCACTAAATGGGTGTATGTGATAAGCTTCTGCTATTGTCCATTGACACGTTGGTACATAGTAGCTATGTACGAAATAGGCATAAGATTTCTCATCCAACCCTTTAAGCAATGTGTCGTTTTCATTTAAACAAAGTCTGTTCCATCCCATAGCTGGTACTTTGTCTTCGTTTCTTTGTGGAATAAATTTCTTTACATCGATTGGGAATATGCCTAAACAATCGACATCACCTTCAGCAGAGTGACGACACATTAGTTGTTGGCCAATACAAATGCCTAAAACAGGTTGGGTAAGATCGGGTATAATTTTGTCTAAGTGATGCGACCGAAGATAGTCCATTGTAACATTAGCCTTTCCCTGTCCCGGAAAAAGGATTTTTTCCGCAGACAATAATTCTTCTATATCATCTGTTAAAATGGGAGTTGCACCTAACCGCTTTAAGGCATTTTCAACAGAATATATATTGCCTGCATTATATTTTACTATTGCAATTTTCAATATAGTTACACTTTAACATTTCTATTGTGCAAAGATACTGATTTTCTTTTAAAATAAGTAGAAATTATATTGCTTTTTACTATTCCTTAACCGAAGTTTTAAGTATAATGCTTGTGGCTCCAATAGTAAATAAAGTACCATCGTGGATAATTCGCCGTTCGCGATCGCCTAAGATGACATTGTCAACAAAAGTGCCTGTATAACTAGGTCCATCGCAAAGAACATACTTTAATTGTCCTTGTTTGTCTCGTTGAACAGAAATTATACAATGATGCATATCAATGCTCGGGTCAACAGTTTCAATTGGGCAATTTATCCCCGAACCTTTCATATATCTGCCTATTACGTTGTCACCCATTTGCAATGGGATAACCTGTTTGTAGTGAAATACATTTTCGATTACTACAATCGCGCCATATGGAGATTTTACTTCAATAAGTTCTTCCCGTTGGAGACGTTGCAATTTAGAGACACCCATTCGTATTCCAAATTGCTTTCCACACCGATTGCATTCAAATACAAGGGATTGTCCGTCTATGTATTTTGTTTCATCAAAAAGTATATATTGGTCACATTTTGGACATCTAACTCGCTTCATCGTTCGCTTATTTTAGTTATCCAGCAATCTGAAATTCCATAATCTTGCTGAATAAGTTTTGCTTCTTCCACTGCTGTTTTTTCGGTAGTATATTGTCCTGTGATTACCCTAATGTATCGTCCATGAGGCCAAACGCAAGCATTAGTCAAGCCTTTTGTATGTAGTTGATTTACAAAAAGTTTTGCATTGTTTATAGATACTCGACTACAAAGAACTATTGTATAAAAAGATGAGTCTTCAATTTTTATTGATGTTTTTACATTGGGTAATGTCGGCTTTTCTTTAGTGGTGCATGTATCAATCTTCTTGATTTTTGTAACTGGGGATTCAATATTCTTGCAGTGAGGAAAAATCCGAGTCAGCATATCTGTATTAATACGTGCCTCATTGACCTTCATTTCAGAATTTCCTATTGGCGAAGTGATAAAGAAGAAGGCTACAACTGCGATACAAGCTACCGCGATGTTACGCAATGTACTTAAGCGTATAACGTGTTCTTTGTTATCAACATCACCTAATGCTTCATTCCTTTCATTTTGAATATCTGAATGTTGTACATTAGAAAGCCTTTCAAAGGGCTTCATTACAAACGAATTCAAACCATATAATTCCGGAGTAAGAATTCCTGCTTCGCAAGGCTCAAATTCATATTTCCCACAATCATTTAAGTATATTGTACCCAAATCGAAAAATTCATAACTTCCTTTATCCTCAATATATTGTCGCAAATCTCTAACCTCGTTTTCAATACGCTGCAGAGCTTCTGGATAACTTATATCATAGGCTTCTATATAAGATTGAGCAAGTAAAGAATCGTTTAGTGTCAACTGTGGGTTAAAGCCAATAGTGCGCTGCGGTGGTAAGAATATATATTCTGTTTCATCGTAGCGAGCATTTACATAATGAGCCATAAATCCCCCAAAATCAGGGATTATTACACAATCGTTGCTCAAAAGTAAGATTTCGATATGTCTTTCGAGTTCAATCACTATTTG
>CAVHVH010000090.1:0-417 GCA_963639385.1 Oscillospiraceae bacterium | reverse complement strand
TTACAAAAGGTTGCACTTAATTTAAAAGTATGGCCTCTTAAAAATGGCTTGGGTTTTTGTTTTTTAAGTTTTTTTTGAAAAAGTTGAAAGAATAATTTGGAAGTATAAAAAAAAAGCGTATCTTTGCAAATGTTATCCTGAAAACAATCTTTTTTACCTTAGAATAGCTAATACCTATTGAAGAGTGAAAGTGGTCGCTGTGAAGCTGACCGCTTTTTATTTATTATAAAGGGTTTGTTGCAGCTCCCTTTCTATATGAAATGAGACGAGTTGTTGTCAATTTATATATGGCTATAAGTTACAATCGTAAAATTACTGACAGTCTCCTAAAGTTATATAAAATTTATAGTAAAAAAGGCGCTATGTAAATGTAGATTATAATAAAAGAATATTTACATAATACTCTCTAAGTATGGG
>CAVHVH010000089.1:0-9719 GCA_963639385.1 Oscillospiraceae bacterium | reverse complement strand
TGTCAAGAATTAGGGCGAGAGTTATGTTAAAAGCCGTTAAATTTGCCAAATATTCACATTTTACGGTCAAAAATTAGGGTTTCTGGCTCCATTCACCTCTGTTGATAACTTAAAAAATACCCCCAAATGGGCTATTTTTGACCAAAACTTTGCGACTTTTTATCGAAAAAAATGGGGCAAAAATCACCACTTTTATAACACTTGTTAACCATAATTGTACACTATTTGTTAAATATTCTAAACGCTCTAAAAAAGTGCTTACAATTTGATAGTTGAATAGTGCAGACACCCGCATTTTAGAGCTACCCACCATTGACTTCACACACAGTATTTGAGAAATAGGAAATGGCATTTTGATACTTTCTCGGCCACAATCATGAACAAATATGTAAAAAACTTTGGCTTTTTCTTTGTTTTGTCTTCTACTTACGTTACCTTTGTAGCAGAAATCTAAGTAAAAATGACAAAAACAAAGACAAAGAGAATATTGGCTTATATGGCCGTAGGTATGGCCATCTTGACTCTGTCGGCCTGCAACAATAAGAAGTTTGAGGTAAACGGCAGCATCAAGGAAGCCAAGGACTCTACCCTATATTTTGAGAACCTAAGTCTTAACGGCCCCGTTACAGTAGATTCAGTAAAACTGGGTGAAGACGGAACTTTCTCTTTCAAGGCAGACGCTACTGAAGCACCCGAGTTCTACCGCCTGCGCATAGCTGGACAGATAATCAACGTAGCCGTAGACTCTACCGAGACCATCGAGGTAAGCGCCGCCTATCCCAGCATGTCGGCCAATTACGAAATCAAAGGTTCTGACGACTGTGTAAAGATACGCGAACTGGCCCAACTGCAACTGCAACTACAACAAGGCATCAATGCGCTTGTGAACAACCCCAATATGGGCGTTGATAGCGTTGACGTAGCTGTAAGTCAACTATTGGCTGCATACAAGGATAATGTAAAGCGCAATTACATATACAAAGCGCCCATGAAGCCCTACGCCTACTTTGCCCTATTCCAGACCTATGTATTAGGCAATCGGCAAGCACTGATATTCAACCCGCGCACCAGTGCAGACGATGTAAAGGTATATGCCGCTGTAGCCACTAGTTGGGATACATTCTTCCCCAACGCCGAGCGCGGAACAAACCTGCACAATATTGCCATTGAGAGCATGAAAGACTTACGCATAGTACGCAACGAGCAGGTAGCCAACCAGATAGATGCCAGCAAAGTAAAAGTGGCCGGAGTCATAGATATTGCTTTGGCCGACAACAAGGGCGTAACCCGCCACCTTACCGACCTTAACGGAAAGGTAGTATTCTTAGACTTTCATGTATTTGCCGACAAGCAAAGTCCCAAACGCATTATGATGCTGCGCGACCTATACAACAAATACCACGCACAAGGACTGGAGATATATCAGGTATCGCTTGATGCCAACGAGCACTTCTGGAAGACACAGACCGAGGCTCTGCCGTGGATATGCGTACGCGACGAGAATGGTGCATCGGCCAGCGCCTACAATATTCAAGGTGTACCTTCGTACTTCCTCATAGACCGCAGCAACACGCTCTACAAGCGTGGCGAACAGATAACCGACATAGATGCCGAAATAAAGAAATTGTTATAAGGTCACAAGCCAGCAGGGAAACATCCCTCTAATGCCAGGCATGGCCTAAACATATAAGAATACGCATTCATAAAAAAACATCATTAATTGAGAACGGCCTCTAGTGTGAACTACAGGTCGTTTTTTTCATTTACAACAGAAAAATGCGCTAAGACTTTCATTAGTCTGCCGTTTTTTTCGTAATATTGTACCCATCTGATACAACTATGGACATACTCAAACGATTCAAGACATGCCCGGTATGCGGAGGCCACCTACAGCCAACCTCTGAAAAGAGTTTGGAATGCCAAGATTGTGGCTTCGAATACTTTATAAACGCCAGCGCAGCCTATGTTGCACTGATATACGACGATGAAGGACGGTTACTTACCGTGCGCCGCAAACGCGAACCTGCACTGGGCACACTGGACCTCCCTGGAGGATTTGCCGATATGGGCGAGACAGCAGAAGACGGTGTAAAACGAGAAGTGTTAGAAGAAACCCACCTTACTGTTACCGCTACAGAATACCTGTTCAGTCAACCCAACCGCTATCTATATAGTGGCATCAACATTCCCACACTCGACCTCTTCTTCCGCTGCAGCGTAGCTGACACCTCAAAAGCATCGGCAGCCGACGACGCTGCCGAAATACTATGGATAAAACCAGAAGAAATAAACCCCGCCGACTTTGGACTAAATTCCATCCGCGAAGGAATAAAACGCATTGTCAACAACAAATAAATACAAATATGAAAAACATTAGAACCCTTGCCCTCATCGCCATGATTGCCGCCTCGGCAGGAGCCTCGGCTCAAAGCGACATGCAGCAACAGTTTGCCAATCCGCCACAAGAAGCACGTCCGCGCGTATGGTGGCACTGGATGAACGGCAACATCTCAAAACATGGTATCAAGAAAGACCTGGAATGGATGCACCGCGCCGGCATCGCAGGCTTCCACGTATTCGACGCTGGTACCAACACCCCACAGATAGTACCCCACCGCATCATCTACATGACGCCCGAATGGAAAGACTGTCTGAGCTACGCCCTGCACATAGCCGACTCGCTGGGCATGACCACAGCCATACCCAGTTCGCCCGGTTGGAGCAATACCGGAGGACCCTGGGTAGCGCCCAAAGACGCCATGAAGAAGATAACATGGCGTACCGTAAAAGTAAAGGGCGGCAAGAAGATAGATATGCAATTGCCTAATATCTATACTACTACCGGTGTCTTTCAGAACGTAACACATCCTACCAAAGAAACCTATAGTAAAGAAATAGGAGTAGTGGCCGTACGCATGCCCAATAGCGATGTTAACATAGCCGCATTAAAACCCACCGTAAGCACCAGCAAAGGTACAGTAACCGCAGCACAACTTACCGATGGCGACTATAACGAAGGGGCGCGAATAGAACCTGACAACGAGGGTAACATATGGGTGCAATACACCTTTGCAACCCCAATAACCATAAAGGCCCTTTCGGTATCAGAGCGTAACTACCGTAGCACATGGAACAGCTGGGGAGCCCCTATGTTCTATCGACTCGAAACCAGCAACGACGGTAAGACTTTCACCAAAGTATGCGACATTCCACAGAGCGGCACCTACCAGCAGACACTGGCCATAAAACCCACAACGGCACGCTGCTTCCGCATAGTAAGTCTGCTACCAAAGAAAGACGAGAAGGGACTGTATACCGAACTGTTTGAATACAACCTATATACTACCAACCGCATAAACTTTGCTGAAGAAAAGGCCGGATTTACATCGTTTGGCGACCTGGACCAGTACCCATCGCTCCCAGACAGTGATGTTTCTAAAGAAGGAGATGTAGTAGTGCTTACAGACAAGGTAGACCAAAACGGCCGACTGGTATGGAACGCCCCTAAAGGCAACTGGACGGTATACCGTTTCGGCATGTCGCTCTTCGGTTCGCGCAATAGTCCTGCCTCGCCCGAAGCCACTGGACTTGAGGTAGACAAGATGAATAAAGACGCCGTTCGCCAATATATAGAACACTACATAGGTATGTTTAGCGATGCCACAGGCGGAAAGATAGGCCAACACGGCATACAGTATCTACTTATAGACAGCTACGAAACGGGTAAGGCTACATGGACACCAGAGATGCCCGAACAATTTGAAAAACGCCGCGGCTATAGCATATATCCCTGGTTGCCAGTACTTACCGGAGTTATAGTAGGAAGCACCGAAGAGAGCGAGAAATTCCTCTACGACTTCCGTAAGACTATAGGCGAACTGATGGACGAATCGCTCTACACCGAAGTGGCCGCAGCTGCCCACCGTCACGACATGAAGATATACATAGAGTCACATGAAAACGGGCGACAGATGCTGGCCGACGGCATAAGCGTAAAGTCAAGGGGCGACATACCCATGGGGGCCATGTGGGCCGAGAAGAGTGCCGACCTTAGCATGTACGAGTGTGACCTGCGCGAGAGCGCCTCTACAGCCCATATCTACGGCAAGAAATATGTGGCAGGCGAATCGTTTACCGCCGACGGCCGCCATGAAATGTGCTACACCTTCTACCCCGGCAACCTAAAGCCCATAGCCGACTATATGATGTCGTGCGGTCTCAACAGGTTCATCATACACGAAAGCGCCCACCAACCCGTAGACGACCGCAAACCAGGACTGGCCCTTGCCATATACGGACAATGGTTTAATCGCCACGAAACTTGGGCCGAGCAAGCTAAGGCATGGACAGACTATCTGGCACGGTCGAGCTACATGCAGCAACAAGGTCGCTATGTGGCCGACATAGCCTATTATTACGGTAGCGACAATAGTATAACCGGACGCTTCGGCCACAACCACCCCAAAATGCCAGAAGGATACAGTTTCGACTATGTAAACCCCGATGCACTGCAGCAAGTATTCGCCTATAACGGCAAAGAGTTTACCACAAACGCCGGAATGACCTATCGTCTGTTGGCAATAGACCCACAGGTTACCTATATGACCGTAGAAGAACTGCAGGCCATAGACCGCATGGCTCGTGCCGGAGCACCCATCTGTGGCAAGAGACCAACCCTACAGCCCAGTCTTGCCGGAAACAATACAGAATGGAAACAGTTAGTAACCGATATATGGGATGCCGGACGCGCCAACGTAATGGAAAATCTATCTATAGGCGAAGCTCTAAAAAAGATAAATATTCCTGTAGACTTCCAGTACATTGCAGCCGACAGTGCAGAGGCTACACCTGACAGCATACGATGGATACACCGCCGTACAGAAGGAAAAGAAATCTACTGGGTAGCCAACGCCATAGACCAAAACAAGCAAATCACAGCATCATTCAACGTGTATGGCCTGAAGCCCATGCTCTGGAATGCCGAAGACGGTAGCGTAAAACCCGTAGACTACACCATGAACGAAGGGCGCACCTATATAAATTTAGACTTAACGCCCTACGAGGCCGTATTCATAGTATTCGACACGCCTACCACAGAGCTAAAGTTAGAAACACCTAAGACCGAAGAGAACCAGATAATGACTCTCGATAACGGATGGCACGTAACCTTCGGTGGCGTACAAGACACGCCCGAAAGCATAGACATGCCCACACTGCAGTCGCTCACAGAAAGTGACAACCCGCAGATACGCTACTTCTCAGGCACAGCCGTATATACCCGCCAGTTTAACGTGAAAGGATATAACAAGCGCGGTTCTTACCGTATAGATCTGGGCGGAGTAGGATGCATAGCCGAGGTCTACCTGAACGGCCAACAACTGGGCACACTATGGAAAGCACCATACACCATTGACATTACACAGGCACTCAAAAAGAAAGACAACCAGTTGGAAGTACGCGTTACCAACCTATGGGCCAACCGCGTAATAGGCGACAAGCAACCCGACACAAAGAAGCGGTATACATGGGCTTCGTACAACAACGCTTTCAAAGCCTCGTCAAAGCCTCTGCCTTCAGGACTATTAGGTGGTGTACGCCTTCTGTATACTCCCGCTGGCAAATAAGTCCTGTATTACACAGAAAAAACGATAGAAAATGCTCACGTTGAGCGTATAAGTTTTAAGGGTGGTTCTATTTTTTTAGAGCCACCCTTAATTTATTCTTCGCTTACTTTAGACTTGCTAAAACTCTTCCAGAAAGTAAAAATACACAGAACAGCTTTAAGACAATACTTGATTGCGTAGAATACCATTTTTGCCGCAATGATTACGGCTCTAAGTGCGTCGGGCATAATAATTAGTTTTTAAAGAGTTGGTTTTGTATAAGTTTATAAATAAAAGCCAAGTTAAACAGGAAGATAACTATAGACGAGGCAAAATATACGGCAATAACAGCCACCACAACTATACCTCCTGCCATGACAAGGCCAGTAGGATCAAGTGTTTCGTGTTCTTCTTTTCTGCCGTTATTGTATACCCATATTTCTCTCTGCGTGCTATGGTTAGCAAAGAGATTGAGGGCTATATAACCCACTACGGCCACAAGCAGAGCCAATGCAGCCACACCAGCTATAGCACCAGCCACCATAGAGAGAATTCCACCACCACATACAATACCAGCAGCCACCAGTTTGCGGCGGCGCGCCGCTGCAGAATCTTCAAGATGTGAAGGAAGTACTGCATTATTCTCTTTCAAGTTACGCCATCGCGGACCGAACGAACAAGCCACATAGGCCACAGCACTTATCATTACTCCTGGCAACATAAACTTGGAAATGTACCACAGCTGAGCCCAGAAGCCATCGGGCATACCTGTATGAGACGAACCTACGAGACCAAGGTCCAATCCGTCGAAAATTCCTTTTATAAATACCGCAACTACGGCAGCCACCAGTGCCCACCATTTACCATTAAACACGCGTACATGGGCAGCATTGTAAGCATGGGCAAAGCCTTGTGCCATAAGTATATATTCTTCGTCATTGGGGTTACCCAGCAGTATGGAGGCGTTATAGGCACGCAACGAGGCTTTCATATCCTTCTTGGAATCTGGATAATGCTTGGGTAATAGTGCTGACATATTCTCCTCGTCAGGACCACCCCAATAACTGTATGCCTCAGCCATAAGCTGGTCAGATTCTTCCTGGTTAAACTGCAAACAGTTGTTCTTGCGCTGCCAGTCGGCAAGCGTATCGGCCGTATGTACCACTATCTTCTTTTCTTTGAAGTTGAAGTAGAACAAGAAGAGTGCTGCCACAGCCAGCTGTATCAGAGCCCATTTCCAGTTCATCTCTACACTACCCGTATCGAGTACATTCTCTACAGGTTCTATCTTGCCACCTATGAGTGCCGCTATCTCATCGTTGGTAAGTGTCCGGTCGTAATAGTACAGCTCGTCTATATCAGTATTGAAATTAGTACTGCCCGCATTTGCAAAAAGACTATCATTTTTAAAATATACGGCCAATCTTGGATCGTGAATACGCGCACACCTACCGTTGGCGTAAAAGGTGATAGTGCTATCGGCTCTTGAGGCAGTTACCACTATAGTTTGCCATTCGCCCTTTTTCAGCGCAAGGTCAGACTCATAGCTATCAGACTTTGAAGAATTGTCTCGCCCGGCCTGATAAAGTATTTTGCCGTCTTTTACCAAAAAACTGGTATAGGGATGAAAACTGAAGCTTTGATCATCATCGGTACGATAAGTCATCACGGCCGTAATGACGCCTTTTGGTGCCTGAGGTAGTTTTAATTCACCCTTACCTGTATAGTCGGTATTTCTATTCTTTTTAGGTTTAGGTCCAAAGCGCACGGCAGTTTCTGGCTTTCCGTCGGCACCTTCTACCCATATGGGCACAAATCTATCCTTTTCTAACTTGGCAACTGAAAAGTGGGCGCGCCCTTTTTCATCGTCCATTGACTTATTAAAGTGGAATGCAGCCATTCTGCCTTTGACAGGATAGTCAAGGGCAGTTGCCGGTAGTACACACATCGCAAATATAGCGATGGCCATTTGTCTTAAAGAGTGTAGTTTCATAAGCTGTGCATTAAAAAGCATTTGTTTTGTCCACAAAATTACAGCAGGAGGTCAAAACAAGTGTTTCAATGCATCAAAAGGAAGTGTCATAGCGTAAAAACGCTACTTTTTATGGGTGGTTCGCCACTTTGCCGGTGTACAACCATTACGTTGTTCAAAGGCGCGGCGGAACGTACTAAGTGAGTTGAAACCACTACGTTCGGCCACCAAATACAACGCATCGGAGGTTTGGGTCAGCAACTGCTTGGCAAAATCTACGCGCCAATCGTTGACAAAGTCGAAAAAGGTAGCCCCATTGTCTCTATTGAAATATGCCGACAGATAAGTGCGATTAGTGCCTACAAGTCTGGCCACATCAGAAAGTTTCAATTTAGGATTGAGAAAAAGATGCTCTTCGGCAAAGAGACGGTGAACCTCAGCATCTATCTGCGGCAATGCAACAGAAGTATCGGTTGGTGCTGCGGGGGGTATGCGCAATTCGTCGAGCACCGATTCGTGCCGATAGATGAAGTAACAGATAAACATCCACATTATAAGTGAACCTACCATATAGAGCATTTCTATGCCTATGTGTATCACCAGACAATCGACCACCCACAGGAGAAGAATAATATAGAAAGTCCACAATATAGTACGGAGCCAACCAAGATTAATATTGTCTGAGTAAGAGAAGCGCTCGCGCAGCAACTTGTGGTAACGCGGAATGGTTACCGTAGCCCATATTAGGTAACAAGAGCCGTAAATAGCCGCCCAAGCCACTTCTGTAAAAAATATGTATTCTATGTCTGTTATTGCAAACAATACCGGCAATACTACAAAGGGCAACGATTCAAGAACTATATGGCGCCGCGTAAGGGTTCCTGGGGTTACCAACTCGCGCAGAATAAATCCGTAAAAAGGTACGGCTACCATATCCACCGCAGTAACCATATACCACCAATTATCGTTAAGACAAACCACATCCTTGACTATTTGAGCCGACAAAAGGGCCATCAACACGCATACGAGCCGCGACAAGCGGTCGTTACCCTTGCGCCAAAAGAACCACGCCATCAGCGCGTAGAACATTGCGCAAAGTCCGTATACGAAAGAAATTACATCCATTGTAACTGTGATTATTGCCACTATTTGTGGCGAAGCCAAGTTTGTTGCCTACTGCAAAAATACAAAAAAATAGTGGCATAGAGGTTGCTTTACGCCCTTTTCTTGCGAAACACGCCTGTATATATTCACTCGGCTATGAATGGTTGCCCGCCCCCTGCTGACGATATTCTTGCGGAGTGAGCCCCACAAGTCGTTTGAAATACTTGCAGAAGAAACTGGGAGTAGCAAAATTAAGGCAGTACGATATTTCGACCACTTGCTGATTGCTATGGCGCAGCATCACCTTAGCAGCGGTTATCACGGCCCTATCTATCCACTCTTTGGCCGTAACACCACTTGTCTGACGTACTACCGTTCCCAAATAACGCTCAGTAAGACACAGTTTGTCAGCATAGAAACCAAGCTGGCGCTCCTCGCGACAATGGAGGTTTACCTGATGGATAAAGCGGTCGAAAATATCGGTAGATGTTGTACGATGAACCATAGGAACAGAAGCCTGGCCATCGAAGAGCGTATCGTAATACGAAGTGACAGCAGCCATCAAGTGGTAGGTAGAGTCTGTAATATTTTCTTGAGAAGATGCCATTACACAGAGCATACGAAAAAGATGGTCTATAAGCGTGGCCTCATTTTCATTAACCGCAATAATGCCATGCTTCTGTTTACCGCAGAACAAGCGGGGCAGTTTCCCGGAATGGGCTATATGAAACAGATCGTTCTGCACTCCCATGCCGATGATAAGAAAATCGTCACTGACATCTATGGGTTCAACTATAGAACCCGGGGTGACAAAGACGGCGTGTCCGGCGGTAATAGTGTATTCCTGCAGATTAATGATACTATGCAGAGTACCCTGTTTTACATAGCCTATGCGGTAATCTTCAAGCAGATAAGGGGTAGGAGTGTCGCGGATGAAGGGTTGTAGAAACTTATTCATATTGACCACTACACCCAACCCGCCCTTGAAAAACGACAGAGCGGGAAGGTTGTTGTCCTTGCTCAATGTGTCGAACATGTTT
>CAVHVH010000088.1:0-9763 GCA_963639385.1 Oscillospiraceae bacterium | reverse complement strand
ACTTCCACGTGCCTACAATGTCGCTCTCACTGGGCTTGTCGGTACCCAAAATGCTGCTAAGGGTGTTACCTAAAGTCTGACCATTGGTAGCTGCGCTCAAGATAGAGCCCAGTACGTTGCTGCTACTTGATGTTCCGGTGGTGTTACCCAGAGTGCCGCAACTGCAGAGCATGACGCTACATGCCATGGCGGCGATAAAATTAGTCTTTTTCATTTCTTTTTTTATTTTTCAAACTATTCTTCTGACGCAACAAGAAAGCCAAAGTTTAATCCATGACTTGCTTTTTATTTTCAGAACTGGTAGAAAACCATCAAAAGATGATTTTCTGCTTCTTAGTCACGGCTGCTACCACCAAAGAAGCGCAACAGGTACAGGAAGAGGTTTACAAAATCCAGATAGAGACTCAGCGCACCTGCCACAGCCAGTTTTTGGCTCTGCTCGCCCATATCGGGAGCCATGGCCAGAGTCATTTTTATCTGCTGACTATCCCATGCCGTAAGACCTACAAATATAAGGATACCTATTACGCTTACGCCCATATCGAGTGCCGAACTGTGAATAAAAATATTAACCACACTGGCAATAATTATGCCTACCAATGCCATAACAAGCAAACCACCCAAACGGGTAAGGTCGCGATTAGTAAAATAGCCATAAGCAGCCATTGCGCCAAAGGTAATAGCAGTAACAGCAAATGTCTTTACTATAGCCTCAATGGCATAGAAATAAAAGATAGACGAAAGGGTTACCCCGTTGAGTGCCGAGAAGAGTATAAACATTAATGTAGTGGCTGCCAACGAGCGGCGCTCCTTATAAGCACTGTTAGACACCTTCCACACCAGCACCAATTCGGCAATGATTATGGCCCAAATACCCAACTTACTGCCATAGATAACCTGCATCAAACCCGGAGATTCGGCCACGCCATAAGCCGTAATGCCGCTGATAGCCAATGCCATAGCCATCCACAGATATACCTTGCGCATCAAAGCCGGGAAGGCGGCCGAGAGCGACATACCCTCGCTCTGTCTGATTTTTTCTTCCAAATCGTTAATATTCATAATTGTCTTTATTAATGGTTTCTATTGTCATAATGGCAAACAACGTGCCATCGGTTGCAAATATAAGAAGTTTTCTCCATGTGCTCTGCTTTTTTTTGACTTTATTTAATGTGTTTTTGCTTTTTTGTCATTTTTTGCCACGCGCCAATCTATATACCAAAGCTAATTTATACAACCTTCATCTTTATTTTTTGCCCCGGCCATGAGTGATGTATAGATATTTTTTGTACTTTTGCGAGGTAAAATTACAAATACTATGAACAGCAAACAATTATACCAGCTGTACAAACAACACCCCAATATAACCACCGATAGCCGCAACTGCCCGGAGGGTAGCATTTTTATAGCCCTAAAGGGTGATTCGTTCGACGGAAACCGATTTGCCGATGCTGCGATAGAAAAAGGTTGTGCTTATGCTATAATAGATAATCCCGAATATTATAAGGACGATGGCAAGCACATTCTGGTAGACAATGCACTTATCGCCTTCAAGGAACTGGCTCGTGAGCACCGTCGTCAATTCAATATACCCGTGATAGGCATAACCGGCACCAACGGCAAGACCACAACCAAGGAATTGGTATCGGCAGTACTGGCCGAGCGGTACGAGGTAATGCATACCGAAGGAAACTTTAACAACGATGTAGGCGTTCCAAAAACACTGCTTAGGCTAACACCCCAACACCAAATAGCTGTAGTAGAGATGGGAGCATCACACCCGGGCGACATCCGCGCGTTAGTAGATTATGTTGAGCCTACATGCGGACTTATAACCAATGTAGGGCGGGCCCACCTGCAGGGTTTCGGCTCTTTTGAAGGCGTAATGACCACCAAGGGCGAATTGTACGATTATCTGGCCGCTCACGAATGCACTACATTTATTGATATAGCCAACCCCTATCTAACCGCCATGGCTTCAGAACGCAAACTTGCCAACACCATAACCTACGCTACTCATGTAGGAAGCAAGGCCTACGTAGAAGGACAAGCCGTAAGCAGCAGTCCTTTCTTATGTTTCAATTGGACTTGCGGTAACACCTACACTGTAAAAACCCATCTTATAGGCACATACAATATCACCAACATGCTGGCCGCTGTGGCCATTGGTCTGCACTTCGGCGTAACCCCCGAACAGATATGCCATGCCCTGGAAAACTACACCCCGAGCAACAACAGATCACAACTCACTATAACCGAGCACAACTCGCTCATCGTAGACGCATACAACGCCAACCCCACCAGCATGCGGGCTGCGCTTGACAACTTCGCATTTATGCAGGTAGACCACAAGACAGCCATCCTCGGCGACATGCGCGAACTGGGCGAAGCCTCGCACGATGAGCACCAGCGCATAACCGACTATCTACAGCAACTAGAACTGGAAGAAGTATGGCTCGTAGGCGAAGAATTCGAACGAACCATCTGCCCTTTCCGCAAATTTAACAATGTGGAAGAGGTAAAACTTGCACTTGAAAACAAACCCATGCAGGGCCGCTATATTTTAGTAAAAGGAAGCAACGGTATACACCTGAGCCAACTAGTACCACTGCTCTAACAACATACACATGAAAATAGGATTAGACGCAAAACGCATAGTACGCAACTATACCGGATTGGGTAGCTATGGCCGCAATCTGGCCAACGACCTATCGGCTATTATTGACAACAACACGCAGATACTACTTTACGCACCAGACACAGGCCATAACGACCTGCGTACCCAGGTACGCACTACCCCTGCCATGAATTTTTGCTTCCCAAAAGGTCATACACCCAAGAGTCTATGGCGCACCTTCGGCATCGTGTCTGACCTTCGCCACGACGGCATAGACCTCTATCACGGCATATCGGGCGAACTACCTATAGGTATACAACGTAGCGGCATACGCTCGGTAGTAACCATACACGACCTTATTTTTCTGCGTCACCCCGAATACTACCACTGGGCCGACGCACGCATATACGCCTGGAAATTCAGACATACTATAGCCGAAGCCAATCGCATAGTGGCCATCAGCGAATGTACTAAGCGCGACATTATGCACTATGGCCACGTACCCGAAGACCGGATAGACGTGATATATCAAAGTTGCAGTACCCATTTTAAAATGCGCGAAAGTGATGCAAAAAAACAAGATGTACATGCACGATACCTACTGCCCAGTCGATACATTATTAGCGTAGGCACCGTAGAACGCCGCAAGAATATACTGCTGGCAGTAAAAGCCTTGCAGCATATCGATGACATATCGCTGGTAATAGTAGGCCGGCAAACCGAATACGCACGCGAAGTAAAAGACTACATTGCCAACAATGGACTTGCCGAACGCGTGCGCTGGTTATCAGGAATACCCAATGCCGACCTTCCATCGCTCTACCAAATGGCAGAAGCATGCGTATACCCGTCACGTTATGAAGGATTCGGAATACCCGTTATAGAAGCCATACAGAGCGGCCTACCCGTAGTGGCCTGCACTGGTAGCTGCTTGGAAGAGGCCGGAGGTCCTGACTGTCTGTACGTAGACCCCAACGATGACATCGCCATGGCCCAAGCCATAAGCAAAGTATTGATAGGAGCCCCCGGCCGTGAAGAGCGCATTGTCCGTAGCACCGAATACGTTACCCGCTTCGAAGGTTGCAACGTAGGCGCACAAATGCTAAACGTATACCGTCGCATACTCACAGAGTGACCATCGACACACGTAAGACTACCGAAGAAACATAATATTTTAACCTAAAACCAATAAACATGATTACCAAAGACGACAAGGGCAGAGTGCCCTTCATAAGCAAATTTGCTTATGGAATGGGAGATGTAGGCTGCAACTTCAGCTGGATGTTTGTAAGCAATTTCCTTATGATTTTCTACACCGACGTATTCGGCATCGGAATGACCGCTGTGGCCACATTGATGCTTGTATCGCGCATATGGGACGCCGTAAACGATCCCATTGTTGGCGCCCTAACCGACAAGACACACACCCGCTGGGGAAGATTCCGCCCGTGGCTGCTCTTCGGTGCACCTATAACAGCCATTATACTTATGCTTACCTTCTGGGCACATCCCACTTGGAGTCCAACGGCCAAGATAGTATACATGGCCGTTACCTACAGCATACTGGTACTGGGCTACACCTGTGTAAACCTTCCCTACGGCACGCTATGCGGTGCCATGACGCAAAACATAGACGAGCGCGCCAAACTAAACACAAGTCGCTCGGTAAGCGCCATGATTGCCATCGGTATACTCAATATTATAACCATGCCATTGGTTACATTCTTTGGCAAAGGCGATGCGGCTACTGGATACTTGACCGTGGCCATCATATATGGTATTATCTTCGCTGCCTGCCATCTATTCTGCTTTAGCAAAACGAAAGAAGTAGTAGAAGTACCGGTTGATCAAAAACTACCATTAGGCACACAATTCAAGGCCATAGTCAAGAACCGCCCATACCTACTGGCTTTACTTGGCCAGTTCCTCTTCGGATTTATACTCTATGGTCGCAACGCCGACATACTATATTATTTTACCTATGTAGAAGGCTCGGCCACTCTATTCTCTTATTATTCTATGGCCATCATCATCCCTTCTATCGCAGGAGCCGCCTGCTTCCCATGGGTATTCAACAAAACGGGCAACAAGGGTCACGCTGCTGCTATATTCGCTCTTCTTACTGGCATATTCATGGCAGCACTCTACTTCTTCAGTCCTAATACAACTCCAGTAGAATTCTATATCTGTTCGGCCTTGGCCTGGTTCTTCTTCTCAGGATTTAATACGGCCATATATGCCATTATCCCTGACTGCGTAGAATACGGCGAATGGAAAACTGGCATACGCAACGACGGTTTCCAATATGCCTTTGTATCATTGGCCAACAAGCTTGGTATGGCACTGGGCACAGCTATGGTAGCCATGGCACTCGACTCGGCAGGATATGTAGCCAATGCAACCCAAAACGACAGTGTACTGTCTATAATGCGCCACATATTCTCTACTATTCCCGGTATTCTATGGGTAGTAACAGCCGTATGTCTGTGTTTCTACACACTACACCGCAAGGTTTACAACAAGATAGTAGAAGAACTAAAAAGCAGAAAGCAAGATTAATTGTATTTTTGATAATCTAAATATACACAACTATGAGACAAGCCGTTTTAATAGAACCCAAACACATTGAGTTTAGAGAAGTAAAGGCGCCTGAAGCCGCCGACCTTACAGCACACCAAGTATTAGTCAATATCAAACGCATAGGTATATGCGGCAGTGAGATACACTCTTACCACGGACAACACCCAGCCACTTTCTATCCAGTGGTTCAAGGCCACGAATATTCTGGCACTGTGGTAGCTTGCGGAAGCGACGTTACAGTATGCAAAAAGGGCGACAATATTACAGCGCGCCCCCAACTGGTATGCGGCGAGTGCAACCCTTGTAAACGCGGACAATAC
This sequence comes from Oscillospiraceae bacterium, assembly GCA_963639385.1. Taxonomy (GTDB): domain Bacteria; phylum Bacteroidota; class Bacteroidia; order Bacteroidales; family Bacteroidaceae; genus Prevotella. The sequence continues at coordinate 4,246 of CAVHVH010000088.1, read as the reverse complement.
AACGTATGCGAACATCTACGCGTGCAGGCTTTCCAAGCCGACGGTTGCGCACAAGACTATTTTGTTGTAGACGATGACCGTGTAGTACCATTGCCAGAGGGTATGAGCCTGGACTATGGAGCCATGATAGAACCTTCGGCAGTAGGCGCACATGCCAGTAGCCGTACCGATGTAAAAGGCAAGAACGTAGTAGTAAGCGGAGCCGGAACAATAGGTAATCTTGTAGCCCAGTTCTGCAAGGCACGCGGAGCCAAGCGCGTACTCATCACCGATGTAAGCGACCTACGCCTTGCCAAGGCGCGCGAATGTGGCATTGCCGACACGCTCAATGTAACCAAGCGTTCTCTCAAAGAAGCTGTACCCGAAATATTCGGCGACGAGGGCTATCAAGTAGGTTTCGAAGTTGCTGGAGTTGAATCGTCTATCCGCTCGCTCATGGAAAACATAGAAAAGGGCAGCGACATTGTTGTTGTAGCTGTATTTGCCAAAGACCCTGCACTTAGCATGTTCTATTTGGGCGAACACGAGCTGAGACTTGTAGGTTCGATGATGTACCGCCACGAAGACTACAAAACGGCTATCGACTATGTGGCCAAAGGGATAGTAAACCTTGAGCCTTTGGTAAGCAACCGATTTGCCTTTGAGGAGTACGATGAGGCCTACAAGTTTATCGATGCCCACCGGGAAACTTCAATGAAGGTCATCATAGACTTGGAACAGCAACCCTCTAACGCCACAAAATAATGCCAAACAACTATATAGTTGTAGGATTGGGCGAGATACTTTGGGACGTATTGCCCCAAGGCAAGCAATTGGGTGGAGCTCCGGCCAACTTTGCCTACCATATATCTCAGTTCGGACTGGAGGGCAGAGCCGTCAGTGCCATTGGCAACGATGATCTGGGCAACGAGATTTTGACTACGCTCGATTCACGCGGAATGCGGTATCTGATAGATAAGGTAGACTATCCTACGGGTACTGTAGACGTAACGCTCGATGCCAACGGAGTACCTTGCTACAATATCAGGGAGGGGGTGGCATGGGATAACATTCCATTCACGCCCGAACTCGAAGCTGCAGCACGCCAGTCTGTGGCCGTATGCTTTGGGTCACTGGCACAGCGCAACGAGCAGTCACGCCAGACAATAAGCAAATTCCTCGACACCATGCCAAAAGGCGATAACAGCTACCGTATATTCGACATCAATCTGCGCCAGACATACTATAATCTGACAACTATTCATAATTCGCTCTGCCGCAGCAACATACTGAAGATAAACGATGAAGAGGTAGCTATTGTGGCCAAACTCTTCCATTTAAAAAATATCTCGATTCAGAATATGTGTTGCCGACTGCTGGCCGAATACCACCTAAAGATGGTAATTCTTACCTGTGGCACCGCCGGTAGCTACGTGTTTACACCCAACGAAGAATCATTTTTGCCCACACCTCGTGTAGAAGTGGCTGACACCGTGGGAGCTGGCGACTCGTTTACCGCTGCCTTCATAGCTTCTATCATTAAGGGCAAGAGTATACACGAAGCTCACCAGATAGCTGTAGCAGTATCTGCCTATGTCTGCACCCAGAACGGAGCGATGCCCACACTACCCGCAGAACTAAAAGAGTAATAGTTACTATAACTTCTAAAGAAGACTGGATATCAGACATCACCGCTGACATCCAGTTTTTTTGTGTGCCCTCGTTACTGGAAGCAATATCAAGTTTCATTTTAGGGCTATATGTTCAGTACTGCCCTTAAATATTTGATAGATAATTGTGTTTTTGATACACATCTTTGCCGTTGTGCGTTCTTTTTCATAAATTTGCACCATACATATATTAATATAAGGTACCATTATGAAAACAATCAAGCACTGCATGTTGGCACTGGCTTTGGCAGCTGCGCCACTATGGGCAGAGACCAACGAGGGCGTTACCCGTTACGTAAACCCGTTTATAGGCACAGGCCAGGTAGATGCAAACAGCCTCAAAGGAGGAAACTTTCCTGGAGCCACCACCCCATTCGGCATGGTTCAACTTAGTCCTGAAGAATTTGTATGTCCCAACGGTGATGGAGCTTCGGGCTACGACTATAATCTGAACACTATCTATGGATTTGCTCACACCCACCTCAGCGGAACTGGATGCGTAGACTTGCTCGATGTAATGATGCAACCATCAGTGAAAACCATTGCCGAACTGCAGGGCGAAGACCTATACCCCGCCACTTTTAACCACAGCAACGAGAAAGCCTCGGTAGGATATTACTCGGTAAAGTTTGACGGAGCCGGCCTAACCACTGAGCTTACGGCAACCACCCGTACTGGAATGACACGCATCACCTATCCTGTCAATAGCGCACAAACACTGGTGTTCGATATGAGCCACGCCGGGCAGAACCGAGGCGGAGACCGCAAGACCATTATATTCAACTCGCAACTGCGCCTTGTTGACGCCACAACGCTGGTAGGCTACCGTATGCTCAGCGGATGGCAGAAGGCTCGCAAAGTATACTTTTACGCCAAATTCTCACGCCCCGTGGTAGCCAAAACTTTCCGCCAGGGAAAGGAAATCTATACCGACGGCGATGTAGCCAACGGCCGCGACACACGTTGTTTCTTGGACTTTGGGACAGATACTACACCGCTCATAGTTAAAGTAGCCCTATCGCCCGTAAGTGTAGAGAATGCCCGCGAAAACATGGAAACAGAAAACAACGGATGGGACTTTGAGACCATACACCGCCAAGCCGTGGCCAGTTGGGAGAAAGAACTTGACAATATACGTATTGATGGCACCGACAACCAAAAAGCCATCTTCTACACAGGGTTATATCACGCCTACATACAACCCAACGTAATATCCGACGTTAACGGAGCTTACACCCGTTCTGACTTTACCGATGCACAGCTGCCCAAAGGCGAAACCCATTACAGCACATTCTCTCTTTGGGACACTTTCCGGGCCTGCAACCCTCTCTACGCCCTGCTTAAGCCCGAACGCGTAGGCGACATGGTAAAGAGTATGCTACGCCAGTACGATGTGTACGGCTATCTACCTATATGGCAACTATGGGGATCTGAAAACTACTGTATGATAGGCAACCACGCCATACCCGTAATAGTAGATGCTGCACTTAAAGGACTACCTGGTGTTGATGCCGAACGCGTATACGAAGCCGTTCGCGGCACATCACTGCGCGAGCATAAACAGTCGCCATGGAAACTGCTTGAAAAATATGGCTATCTACCCGAGACACGGCAAATAGAGTCGGTTTCCATCACACTGGAGAACGCCTACGACGACGCCTGCGTAGCTCGCCTGGCCAAATACTTAGGCAAGACTGAAGACTACGAGTATTTTAACCGCCGTGCCCACTTGTACCGCAATCTATACGATAGCCAGACTGGTTTCTTCCGCGCCAAAGACGAAAATGGCAAGTGGATGGAACCCTTCGATCCATACACCTATCGCCCGAAAGGTATGCACCCCTATGCTGAAGGCAATGCCTGGCAGTACAATTTCTTTGTTCCTCACGATGTACCAGACATGATTAGTCTGATGGGAGGCAACAAGAGCTTTGAAAAGGAACTCGATCACCTATTTACCGATACCACCCGTGTAGACCTTGATGGTGGCGGAAACGCCAGTGGATTTATAGGACAATATGCCCATGGCAACGAGCCAAGCCACCACTGTGCCTATCTATACAACTGGGTAGGGGCCGACCGCAAGACACAGTACTATACCAATAAGGTTATGACCGAACAGTACTTTAACCGCATTGATGGTTATTCAGGCAACGAAGACTGTGGACAAATGTCATCATGGTATATATGGTCGAGTATGGGCTTCTATCCTGTAGACCCTGCATCGGGCGTATATAATTTTGGGTCACCCCAGCTACGCAGTGCCGTAATAAAATTGGCCAACGGCAAAACTTTTACCATAAAAACCAATCGCCGTGGAACTGCCGACTGTTACATAAAATCGGTTAAGCTCAACGGCCAAAAGTACAAGAAGAACTATATTACTTACAACGACATTATGAAGGGTGGCACCCTGGAGTTTGTAATGGGAAAGTAACACCATTAGCATACGCCAACCATCATCAACAGTTTTTTTTTTACAGAAGACCGCAATTCTTCCCCTTGAAATTGCGGTCTTTTTTTATTTTGCTATTTAGCTTGCGCTAACTTTTGATAAGTTAGGCTACACCTTGGAAATAAAAATAAATAAATTTATT
>CAVHVH010000087.1:0-9811 GCA_963639385.1 Oscillospiraceae bacterium | reverse complement strand
CGTTAAAATTGTCAAATATTAGTATTTTGCGGTCAAAAATTAGGGTTTTCGCCGTCATCCACCTCTGTTGATAACTCCGAAATTACGCCCAAATGGGCTATTTTTGGTCAAAACTTTCGCACTTTTTATCAGAAAAAATGGGTCGAAAATCGCCACTTTTATAACGTTTGTTAACTATGTTTTGGTGTCATTTGTTAAATATTCTAAACACACTTAATGAGGTGCTTACAAATTGTAACCACTCGCTAATTAGCTTCTTTCTATGGCCGATGGCCTATAGTAGATTACTGGTCGGGATTTTCTACAAAGCCCTGATATTGCGTGTCAAGACTGGTCATAATAGTGCGGTAGGCCTTGTCCATGGTTTTGCGCTCATAGTCTATGCCTTTGCCTTCGGGGTAGATGGGGGCGTGTATGGTAAGTGTAAGCGGATGCCATACGGCAAAGTGGCCGTCGCGCATACGGGGCATTACGTTGAACGAACCATTGATGGTTAGTGGCACTACGGGCAGCTGCAGCTCATCGGCCAACATGAATGCGCCACGGCGGAATACGCCCATGTGTCCGGTAAAGGTGCGGGCTCCTTCAGGGAATACTACCAGCGACATGCCCTCTCGCAGTTTTTCTCGTGCCTGGTCGTAGGTCTGCCGTATCTTGCTGGGGCCTCGCTTGTCAACAAATATATGATGTGCGTAGTAGCAGGCCGAACCTACAAGGGGCATATTGCGCAGGCTGCGCTTCATCATCCACTTGAAATTGCGGTTCAGAAAACCATAGATGAGGAAGATGTCGAAAGCGCCTTGATGGTTGCTTACAAAAACATACGACTCGTTCTTGCGCAGATTTTCTCTTCCCTGTACTTTAACGGGAAGCAAAAGCAGATATATGGTAAGGCGCGACCACCATTTTCCGGGATAATATCCCCAAAAGTGACCGTTTCCCAGTCGGCAGCCTATCATAGTGGTAAGCGATGTTATTACAGAGGCTACAATGAAAATAGGTAGCACAATAACGAGTTGATAGAGGCGATATAGGTATTTCATAGCTATTTGTTTTTATTAGTTTTTAGGGTGATTATGGTAATTTCTGGGTCTACATGGAAGCGTATAGGTACTACGCCGCCCAGTCCGGCACTTACATAGAGGTAACGGTTGGCTTCGTGGTAAAGTCCCAGGTCGTGGGGCTGTCGCAATTGTGTGAAGCGCATACCGAAGAGTTCAATCTGTCCGCCGTGGGTATGTCCGCTAAGGGTTAGCTGGGCTGTGGTATGGGGTAATATGGTGCGTGTCCATGATGATGGGTCGTGCTCGAGCATTAGGGTAAATGCCGAAGAGGGTATACCGCGCATGGTCTTTTCTGTATTGGCTGTAGAGGGGAATGGCGGTTCGCCATCATTTTCCATTCCGGCTATGAATATTGAGTCGCCGTTGCGCCGTAATGCATGGTTCTCGTTGAGTAGCAGTTTCCATCCCATCTGCCGTTCCATCTGGTAAAGGTGTTGTATGGCTTGCCGTCGGCTTGCTTCGGTACCGGCCATATAAGTGGCATAGTCGTGGTTTCCCAGTACAGCCCATACGCCCATAGGGGCATGCAACCTTGACAGTATAGGCATTGCCGGTTCCAGTTCTGCAGGTTGTACATTCTGTATATCGCCAGTAAAGCAGATAATGTCAGGTTTTTGGGCCAATATACTGTCAATAGCCCGGTCAAGAATGCCGGCATATCGGCCGGTATAGGTTCCGGCATGTATGTCGGAGAGTTGGGCAATGCGTAGTCCGTCGAACTGTTCAGGCAGATTATCGAAAGTTAGGGTTATGTGTCTTACTCTGATGTTGCCAAACCCAATAGTGTAGCCGTAGACAAAGATGTACACAATGGCTGCCGCCAATATAAATCCTACGGCGCGCCCCCAGTTGCGATGGCTGTGTGCAAGGCGGCATACAGCCAGTCCGATAGCCGAGCAGAGTGTGTATACCAGTTTAGGTATTACCCATATACCCAGCAGGGCGATGTACAGGCGCATCCAGTATATGTCGTTGGGAACAAAATCGGGCAACAGAGCCAGGATAATACTGAATACTATCATCAGTGCCGATGGGAGTAACCACAGTATTCGTTCTGTCCACGAATATTTAGGGCGGCGTAAACGGTGTAACCACAAATATACGTCGGGCAGTACAATCATCAATAGGATAAGGATAAAAATTCGGGCTATCATTGTTGTATTGTGTTAGATTGAAGAAACTTGGCCATCAATGAAATGGGCAGACTGCGTCAGCGGGAGTAGTAGGCGCAGCTGGTCGTAACCTATCTTGCCAAGGTCTAAATAGCGGGTTTTGGGGTGACTTCAGTGTTTCTTCTTTCATCAGTTGCCGTTTGCTTTCTGGCTTTTCGTCCAAGTTCCAGGCATGAAAGAAATACGGCCAATTGGTATATGGCTTTAATTCACAAAAAACGTATGTCTTGACTATCTTCATCTGATATAGAATTGACGACGTATGCTTTTTCTTTTATTCTGCCCTGAACCGTATTTCTTCTCCCAGGTAGTCCTGGCTGAAAATGCCACGGTCAAATACGGTATGGCCGTTGCATAGAGTAGTTCTTACGCACCAGTTGAAACTATGGCCCGTGAGCGGACTCCATTTGCATTTGCTTTGGATTATATCTTCAGTAACGGTCCATGGACAGTGGGGGGCTACTATGGTAATGTCGGCCTTGTATCCAGGGCGCAGAAAGCCGCGGTGATATACGCCGAAGAGCAGGGCAGGGTGGTGGCACATTAGGGCAACCATGCGCTCAATGGTAAGTACCCCATGGTCTACGAGCTCGAGCATTGACGGTAGCGAAAACTGTATCATAGGCATACCCGAAGCGGCACGTGCACAGCCTCCCTGCTTGTCGGCAAGACAGTGGGGGGCATGGTCGGTGCCAATAGTATAGATGCGGCCATCGGTTAGGGCCAGGCGTAAGGCATCGCGGTCGGCTGCGGTCTTTACGGCAGGGTTACACTTGATAAGTGCGCCGTGTGTGGCATAATCGCTATTGCTGAACATAAGGTGGGCAATAACGGCTTCGGCGGTGATGTGGCTATCAGTTCCGAATAGTTGTAGTTCGCGGGCCGTGGTGATGTGGGCCACATGCAAACGGGTATGGTACTTGCGTGCCAGTGTTACCGCTTTCTGTGTAGATTGCCAGCAGGCATCGCTACTGCGTATGGTGGGGTGAAGTGCTATATTGGGGTCGTCTCCAAGCTCTTCTTTGGCCTTGGCCATGTTAGCGTTGATTATAGCAGAGTCTTCGCAGTGGGTCATCAGAGGCAGCTTCCGCTCGGCACATACTTCAAAAATACTGGTCAGTGCATCGTCGCCGTCAACCAGCATGTTGCCTGTAGACGCTCCCATAAATAGTTTTATGCCCGGTATGCGATGGGCATCGGTGTGGCGAATAAAATCAATATTGGTAGTTGTTGCTCCGGGGAAGAAGCTGTAGTTGACGTGGCTCTCCCGTGAGGCCCTCGCAAATTTGTCGGCAAGCGTTTCGGCAGAGGTTGTCTGCGGTTTGGTGTTGGGCATGTCGAATACCGATGTTACTCCTCCCCAGGCGGCGGCTCTTGTCTCGCTTTCAATATCGGCCTTTTGGGTGAGTCCCGGTTCGCGCATGTGTACATGTTCGTCTATCACGCCGGGTAGAACGAAACACCCCGTGGCGTCTATCTCTTTAGTATAGAGGCCACGGGGTATCTTGGTATCTTCGTAAATTGCGGTTATCCTGTCGTTGTCTATGGCAATGCTTCCGTGAAAGGCTCTGCCTTCGTTGACGATAGTACCTCCGTAAATGATGGTTGACATGGTTGTGTATTTCGTTTATTTTCCGCCACCGGGCTGCGCCATCTGGTTGGGCGTGGGCGCAGCCTCAACAGGAGCTGTGGGCGCTTGTGCCGGAACATCTTTCATGCCGGTCATTATCTGCTGGTTCTCCTGTGCTTTGGCATAATAGTCCTTAACGTATGGGTCGTTCTTGAAATTATCGGTGGCCTTGCTCATAATGTCTTCTATCCATGGGTCGAGCATAGGATAGGTGTTGCCAATAGTGGCCATAAAGAATACGCCCGGGCCGAGCACGTTGTCAAAGTTTTCGGTAACGAAGTTGGTTACCAGCTGGTCTTCCTCTTGTGAGAGTTTCTGTGCCGTAGCATTGAGCTGCTGGGTTACAGCGGCCATGTCGCTACCATTCATAATGGCCTGGTCGTGCTGGTGTATAAGATCGGCCTGTTGGGCTTTAAGTTGGTTGTACTTGTTGAAGAATTGCGACAGTTTGTCGTTAAGGGGTGTACCGCTTACTGTCTGTTGGGTATTGTCTAACTTTACAGTTATGTCACCGGCTTCGATTATTACGGGGATTACGCTTTCGTCTTCCATGAATATCGTGGCCATTCGTACGGTGTCTACAGTGCCTGTAAACGAGAATTTACCATGGACTACATCGCAAGAGTCAAGACTCTTCATCTCGTTGTTGACGAGCACTTTTAGGTACAACTTGCGGCCGTCCAAGTTTGATATGTTGGAAGTTCCCTGAATTTGAAACGACTTTGCACATGATGTCAGCGTCAATAGGGCAATAAAGTAAAGTACTACTTTTTTCATATATAGCTATTGGTTCAGTATTGTTCTGCCTCCGGGAGAATTGTGGGGATGTTGGTAGATATCTGCCCGTGTGGCTTATTACTACAAAGGTAATATCTAATCTTGAAGTTCTGAACTTTTTTAATTCTTATTTATATTATGATATTAACTTTTAAGTATTTTTTGTTTTCTTGAGCTCGTTGTCAAGACGGTGGGTGGTGTAAACTTCAAGAATGGCGGCAATAATAAGCAGTATCACCCATTTGTTATATATATATTCTATATAGGTATAATAACCTGCGCTTGTATTGCTATCAAAAAGCAAGAGTAATACATGATAGGTAGAATCGACCATAAGCATACCTGAGAGAATAAAAAATATATCGGCAATACTCTGTATGCGCTTTAGTCGCTTTACGGTAGGGTCGGAACCTTCGTATGTTTGTGCCATCTGCATTATAGCAAACATGCAAGCTCCGAATAGAAATATCCAACACATGGCCTGTTGCCATAACAAGAAACAATAACAGCCTGCCCCTACTACCATGAGCAAGCCGCCTATAAGATATATGGCACTCTGCCACTTATTCATTGGTTTCATCATTGTCTTTTACTGTTTGGTCGTCGCTGAGTACAAAAATATCCTCATCGTCGGTCTTCATGAAATAACGTTCGCGGGCTATTTTCTCAATGGCTTTCGGATTGCGTTTAAGCTCGTTAAGCTGTTTAGTGTCATGCTCGTTCTGGGTGTTATACTCGTTTATCTCCTCTTTTAGGTCGCCTATTTGTAGTTCATACTGGATGCGCTTGCGGAAACTATTGTTTCCCACAACGCTTACCATTACACCCCCCAGCACGATTACGATGAGGTACTTGTAGTGATCGAGCAGACTGCCTATACCCACTTTTCGGAAAATCATAATCTATAAGAATTACTTGTGCAAAAATACTAAATATCAGTGAAACATTCGATATTTTTTAGTTACTTTTGCAATGTAGATGCCCCTATTCATTGTTCTGCATAAGTGTATCACCATATTTTTTATAAAATAATATCCCTAAACGAATGGAAGAATATATTGTATCGGCTAGAAAGTACCGCCCTATGAGTTTTGACTCGGTGGTAGGGCAGCCGGCGCTTACCACTACGCTGAAAAATGCAGTGAAGAGTGGAAAACTGGCTCATGCCTACCTCTTCTGCGGACCGCGCGGAGTAGGCAAGACTACCTGTGCGCGAATCTTTGCCAAGGCCATTAACTGTCTGCATCCTACGGCCGATGGAGAGGCCTGTAATGAATGCGAGAGCTGCCAAGCCTTCAACGAGCAACGCTCGTACAATATTTTTGAGCTTGATGCGGCCAGCAATAACTCGGTAGAGAATATCAAGGCCCTAATGGAACAGACACGTATAGCCCCACAGTTGGGCAAGTACAAGGTGTTTATCATAGACGAGGTGCACATGCTTTCGCCTGCAGCTTTTAACGCTTTTCTTAAAACGCTCGAAGAACCACCGGCTCATGTCATTTTTATCCTGGCCACTACAGAAAAGCACAAGATACTGCCTACTATTATAAGCCGTTGTCAGATTTACGACTTCGACCGCATGACAGTTCCCGGTATAGTAAACCATCTGAAGATGGTGGCCGAGAAAGAAGGCATAAAGGTTGAGCCAGAGGCACTACACATGATAGCCGAAAAGGCTGACGGCGGTATGCGCGATGCGCTCTCCATCTTTGACCAGGCAGCAAGTTTCAGTCAGGGAGACATTACTTACAAGAAGGTACTTGAAGACCTGAATATTCTTGACAGTGAATATTATTTCCAGGTTGTAGATATGGCTATAGACAACAAGGCTTCTGATATTATGGTACTGTTTAATAAGGTGCTCTCGAAGGGCTTTGATGCCGGTAGGTTTATCAATGGGCTGGCTACCCATGTACGCAATGTGCTTATGGCCCGTGATGCCGATACAATATCGCTGCTTGAGGTAAGTCAACAGCAACAGCAGCGCTATCAGGAACAGGCCAAGCGGTGCGCTGTGCCATTCCTCTATAAAGCACTTCGTATACTTAACCAGTGTGATGTTAATTATAAGCAAAGCTCCAATAAGCGGTTGCTGGCAGAAATAACACTGATAGAGGTGGCTCAGATAACCCAACCCGATGATGGTGCCAGTGCGGGGCGTCGCCCCAAGATGTTGAAATCCCTGTTCAGACTAATTATAGCGTCTCAGCCTAAAGCGGCAGCACAGGTGGCCGTGGCAGAGAAACCCGCCCGTAGAACTCAGAAGGAGGCACGGGCGACAGTAGCTGTAGCAACTCCTTCTGAAGCGACGAGTACTCTGAAAACCACTATGGATGTCAAGGCTGAAGTGGTGGTAACAAATTCTTCTGATGCGGTAAAAGAAAAACGTAGTCATAATCCGTTGGTGGGCAATCCGTTGATAGGAGTATCAACACTCTCTTTCGGCTCGATATTAAACCCGAAGGAGAGTACGGCCCCAGTAGAGGTAGATGCATTCAAAACTGGCGATGGTGTGCCAAAGGAAGAAGGCCATCCCTTTGATGAGGACCAATTAGGATTAGAATGGCGCAGTATGTGTAACCGTATGCCGCAAAAAATGGTGGGGTTGGCTCGTCGTATGAAAAATCTTATTCCTGTTATCACCGAATATCCTAAGGTAGAGGTGGTGGTTGAGAATGCTTTTTTGGCCAATCAGATGGCTGACATCAAAGTGCGTATAGAGAAAACTTTGCAGATAGCTTTGGCTTGCAAAGAGCTTACAGTTTCAGTGCGTGTGGCCGAGGCAAAAGAGATAAAGCCAATACTTACCCGCCGCGAGGTGCTGGACAATCTAAAGGAGCATCACCACGCTGTGGCCATGCTTATAGGCAATCTACAACTTGTGCTGACTTGATGTTTGGTATGTCGGAATATATAAAAGGAGGTTCATATCTGTTGTTGGGGCAGATGTGAACCTCTTCTGATTTAACAGCCTTGTGTAAATTTTCTTCTTGCATATTGTAATTGTGAATGGCGTAAAATGACACATAAAGCTAATTTTTTTAATTATTTCTGCCATTCTTGGAGTGCTTTTCTGACAATTTGTCAAATTTTTCGTGTAGGCATTTATGTTGCTTATTACTAAGTGAAAGCCAATAGAGCTAAGGACGCTGAAAGGCTACAAGGTTCTTGAGGCACACAAAAAAGATAATAATTAAAACAAGAATCAGGAGGTAATAATTATGCTGTTAGTTCGTAGAAACAATGATTTTGATTGGTTGAACAATTGGTTTGATGACAATTTCTTTAATACGCCTGTAATGGCTCAGACTACAACTACGGCTCCAGCCGTTAATGTAAAGGAAGATGCCAAACAGTATGTAATGGAAGTGGCCGTTCCTGGACTTAAGAAAGAGCAGGTAAACATGAGTATCGACAAAGATGGTTATCTAACCCTTTCTATTGAAAACAAGAACGAAAAGAAAGACGAGAACAAGAACGAACATTACTTGCGCCGTGAATTCTCGTATACCAGCTATCGCCAGAGTTATTCGCTGCCAGACAATGTAAATGCTGACAAGATTTCTGCCAATGTGGTAGATGGTGTACTTACGGTAGTACTTCCTAAGTACGACAAGAAAGAAGAGAAAGAAGACGTTAAGCGTATTGAGGTGAAGTAAACACTCCGTAAAGCCTGGTTAATGTGTAATTTTTGTGTTACACAACCTATACGGATAAAAAGAAAGCCCGAAGTCCCTGTAAAAAGGATTTCGGGCTTTGTTTATACTCCCACAAAAGTATGAATAGTTACCATTAAATCTTTGTGGGTGCCACCTGTACAATGGGCTTCTTTATGTTGAAGGGCACTGTGGCACGAATGTCTTCTACCGATGCACTTATAGATAGTGTGTAGCGGCCAGCATCGGTGACCCATGCCATTTGGCTCTCGTCAAATGAGGAGAGATCGGTAACGGGGAAAGACATTTCCACCACTTGTGTCTCTCCGGCTTTTAACGAGCGTGTCTTGGCAAACGCTTTTAGTTCGTGGGCTGGTTTATCCATAGTACCTTTTGGGGCGGTTGCGTAGAGTTGTACCACCTCTTTTCCCTCTACTTTGCCTGTGTTGGTTATAGGCACAAATACATGGCAACGCCCCTTAATGATCCGTACTTTAGGATGGCCGTACTTGAAAGTTGTGTACGACAAGCCATAACCGAAGGGGTAGGCCACAGGGCAGTTGCGGGTATCAAAGTGACGATAACCTACATAGATGCCCTCTTCGTAGAGTGTGTAGCCCAAATTCTTTTTGGCCAATACGATAGAGTCAGGGCGTAGCAGTTCGTCCCAGTTAAATTTGTAGTGTAGAGGGAAGTTCTTGGCCGACGGATAGTCCTGATAGTTTAAGGCAAAAGTCATGGGCAGCTTACCCGAAGGGCAGACTCTGCCAGTTAGCACATCGGCCACGGCGTTGCCACCCTCCTGTCCAGGTTGCCATGCCATAATGATGGCATCAACTTTGTCGCGCCACGTGGTAACGTCTATCGGACCTCCAGCGTTAATAACCACTATTACCGGTTTGTTTTGGGCGTGGAAAGTTCGGCTTACCTGATCTATCAGTGTGAGCTCGGTAGATGTTAGCAGATAGTCGCCCTCTTTATAGTCGCGGTCTTCAGATTCACCTGAGTTGCGGGCAATAGTGATAATAGCTTTGGTGCAGTCTTTTGCGCGATAGCCAATGAAGGCGCTATTGATGGTTGGCTCTTCGGGCTCACGCATACCGAAAAACCAATTGCGCCAAGTGGGTGTGTTTTGTTCTTCGAGTAGCAGATACTGTGTGGCCATATAACGTTGGTAGTAGGTGTCGAGCCGATGGTTTATATAGATATGGTTATTGCGCAGTCCGTCCATGAGTTTTACGGTATATGCCTTGTTTACGTCGGCTGCTCCACGTCCGTTGGCGTAGAACTTGTAGGCACCTAATCCGAATACGGCCACAGTATCGTTAGTTCCAAGAGGTAAGGGAAAAGTTGTTGACGATTGATCTTTGCTGCTTTTGTTAGATTGGAGAGAATTGTTCTTAAGTAGTACAATACCTTCGGCAGCGGCCTCGCGCGCAAGGATGGCATGGGCTTTTAGATCGGGTGTGAATGTAGCTTCAACACCTTTGTAGTGTGGAGTGCGCATGA
>CAVHVH010000086.1:0-9929 GCA_963639385.1 Oscillospiraceae bacterium | reverse complement strand
CTGTATTGGCTTATGGTTTAATCCGAGTATACAAGACGATTTCGCCGATTGGGAAAAGGATGCCCAGGTTATCATTTCGTTATACAAAGAATATGGTATAGAATGCTTCAAGATAGATGGCCTGCAAATTCCAACCAAGCGGGCAGAAGAAAATCTGCGTAGCCTATTCAATAAGGTTGGCAAAGAGACCGACTATCATGTAATTTTCAATTTGGATGCGACCGCTGGAAGACGATGTGGTTATCATTCAATGAATGAGTATGGCAACATTTTCTTGGAGAACCGTTACACAGATTGGGGTAATTATTATCCTTACCGTACATTAAGAAATCTTTGGCAGTTGTCTCGCTATGTGCCAGCTGAGAAATTGCAAGTGGAATTCCTCAACAAGTGGCGCAACCAAGATAAGTATGATGCCAGTGATCCTTTTGCGCCGAGCAGGTACCGTTTTGATTATCTCTTTGCTATAACTGCTGCAGCCCAGCCCTTAGCTTGGATGGAAGCGGCCAATCTGCCGAAAGAGGCTTTTGCAGTATCTTCATTAATAGCAAGCTACAAGAAGATACAACATGAACTTCATTCGGGTATTATTCTCCCAATAGGAGAAGAGCCATCTGGGCGCTCTTGGACAGGATTTCAGTCTATTGTGCAGCAGAATAAGGGGTATTTTATCGTTTATAGAGAGGATAATAACCGTCAGAAAGCTTATTTGAATACCTGGTTGTCTCCTAGAACTCAGGTGAGTATGCAGAAAATAGCTGGCGATGGACAATCCTTTACAACTATAGTAGACGAGGATGGCCGCATAGCCTTCACCTTACCCGATAAGAACCAATTTACAATTTACCAATATACGATAAAGAAATGAAAAAGATAGCTGCAGTTTCGCTTTTGCTCTTCGTTATATGTGGATGTGCGATGGCATCTAATACATATATTGCAAACGTTTATGGAAGAACGTATGAGTTGCTAAATGGAAAATGGAATGCCATAGTGGATCTCTATGAGCGTGGTGAGGATTCTAAGTTGTTTTTGAACCAAAAGCCTACAGGAAAAACCGATTTCTATGAGTATTCCTTTGATGGTGGTCTGCGTCTTAATGTGCCAGGCGATTGGAACTCGCAGTTGCCTGAACTCAAATTCTATGAAGGCTCAGTATGGTATGCTCGTCATTTCCAAACCAATGTAAATGATGGACAGCGCCGATTCTTATATTTTGCAGGCGTAAGTTGTCGATGTAAAATTTATTTAAACGGCAAAAAAGTAGGTGAGCATGAAGGCTCATTTACTCCATTCCAGATAGAGGTGACTAATGCGTTGAAGCAAGGTGAGAATACGTTGATAGTGGAAGTGAACAACCGTCGCCAAAAATCAGCCATCCCAGCCTTGTCTTTTGATTGGTGGAACTATGGCGGCATTACCCGTGATGTAATGTTGGTAACCATGCCACAATTATATATTAGCGATTATTTTGTTCAATTGGATAAGCATCGCCCTGATTTGGTTCGTGTAAGCGTGTCTGTGTCGGAGCCAGTTGCCGATAAGGAAGTTACAGTAGAAATTCCAGAGTTAAGGCAATCGTTGCACTTGAAGACCGATGCCAATGGAGTGGCAAAGGGAACAATTAGAACTACTAAAATACGCCATTGGAGTCCGGAGTCGCCAAAGTTGTACCAGGTGAATATCCGTACGGCTTCAGATCATGTTTCTGAACTGATAGGATTTCGTAATATTGAGGTGAAGGGAACAAAGGTTTACCTCAATGGAAAATCAATCTTCTTAAGAAGTATCTCTTTTCATGAGGAAATACCGCAACGAATGGGACGTGCTTGCACTGATACCGATGCAGAGATGCTCCTTTCTGAGGCGAAGGCATTGGGCGTGAATATGGTACGTTTGGCTCATTACCAGCAGAACGAATATATTGTTCGCAAGGCAGAAAAAATGGGAATTATGATATGGCAGGAAATCCCAGTATGGCAAGCCATTGACTTCTCCAATCAAGAAACATTGAAGAAAGCAAAGGGTATGTTGCAGGAAACCATTATGCGAGACAAGAACCGATGCGCTGACTGCTTTTGGGGCATTGCCAACGAGACACGTCCCTCTAAGGAGCGCAACGCTTTCTTGACAGAGTTGTTACTGGCAGGAAAAGACTTGGATACCACTCGTTTGTTTGTGGCCGCCTTTGATAATGTGTATTTTAAGGAAAACTCCCAACTGTTTGAAATGGAAGATTCCTTTGTGGATGCGTTAGACATGATAGGTGTAAATAAATATATGGGCTGGTATGCTCCTTGGCCTTTGGACCCAGCCAAATGTGTATGGCGGGTGGCAGTTAACAAACCATTGATTATTTCTGAGTTTGGTGGAGAGGCTTTGTATGGACAGCATGGCGACGAGACCATTGCTTCCTCATGGAGTGAGGAGTATCAAGCTAAACTTTACCATGATAACTTGCTAATGTTTGAGAATATCCCTAACTTGGTGGGTGTATCTCCTTGGGTGCTCTTCGATTTCCGCTCTCCGTTCCGTTTCCATCCAACTAATCAAGATGGTTGGAACCGTAAGGGCTTAGTGTCAGACCAAGGACAACGCAAGAAAGCATGGTATATCATGCACGACTATTACGATAAGAAGAAAATAGAGTATAGCAACGTCAAATAACAATGTCTATGAAAATTCAACTAAAAACCATCTTGCTACTGCTATCTGTTTCCTTTACAGAACCTATGTTGGTTGTAGGTAAACAGACTGATAAGGTTGTGTATAAAGACCCTAAGGCCGCGATTGAAAATAGGGTAGAGGATCTTCTGTCAAGAATGACGTTGAAGGAGAAAGTACTACAGCTGAATCAATATACCTTGGGAACCAATAATATAGAAAATAACAAAGGAGTTGAGGTTAAGAATATTCCGGCAGAGATAGGCTCTTTGATTTACTTCGGTACAGACCCCGATCTACGAAACCGCATGCAGCATCATGCAATGGAAAATTCCCGTTTGGGTATTCCTGTTCTGTTTGGCTATGATGCTATTCATGGTTTTCGTACTGTGATGCCTATACCTTTGGCACAGGCTTGTAGTTGGAACCCCGAATTGGTAGAGAAAGGATGTGCCGTCTCTGCCCAAGAATGTCGAATGAGTGGTGTTGATTGGACATTTTCGCCAATGATAGATGTAAGTCGAGATCCTCGATGGGGACGGGTAGCAGAGAGTTATGGCGAGGATCCATATGCCAATGGCGTGTTCGCTCAAGCAGCGGTAAGGGGTTACCAAGGAAATAACTTGTCTGGCGAAACGTCTGTGGCTGCCTGCTTGAAACATTATGTGGGATATGGTGCTTCCGAGGCAGGTCGCGATTATGTATATACAGAGATTTCACGCCAAACGTTATGGGATACTTATCTGCTTCCGTACGAAATGGGTGTAAAGGCTGGTGCTGCAACCATTATGAGTAGCTTTAATGATATTAGCGGTACCCCAGGCTCAGCCAATCGTTATACTTTGACAGAGATACTTCGTGATAAATGGAAATTCTCAGGATTGGTAGTCTCTGATTGGGCTGCTATCCTACAGTTGCAAAGTCAGGGTATGGCAAAAGACTTGAAGACAGCAGGTGAACTGGCCGTGAATGCGGGCCTTGATATGGATATGATGTCACATTCATACGATGCGTATTTAGAAGAATTGGTGAATGAAGGCAAGGTAGATATGGCAACAGTCGACGAGGCTGTTAGGAGAGTATTGCGTGTAAAGTTCCAGTTGGGACTCTTTGAACACCCTTATACGCCATCTTCCAAACCATCTTCTCGTTTTTTGCGTCCGCAGAGTATGCAGATTGCTTCAGAATTGACCTCGGAGTCAATGGTATTGTTGAAGAATAATGGTATTCTACCATTGAAGGATGTAAAGCGAATAGCTGTGATGGGCCCAATGGCTGATGCTGATCATGAATTGTTAGGTTGTTGGTGGGGACATGGAGAAAATCAAGATATCCAAAAGTTGATAGATGGCATCCGTAAAGAATATGCAGATAAGACAGAGGTTAGGTTTACTAAAGGCTGTGCCTTTGATGGTGATGATGAGAGCAATTTCAAACAAGCTGCCGAATTAGCAAAATGGGCTGATGTCGTAATTATGTGCATGGGTGAAAAAGGCAGTTGGAGTGGTGAGAATAACTCTCACGCTGATATAGGATTGCCTATGATACAGCGACGGCTGATGCAAACGGTAAAACAAGCAGGTGGTAAGATTGTTTTGGCTTTGTCAAGTGGTCGTCCGGTAATTTTGGGAGAAGCCAATGAACTCTCTGATGCCATCTTGGAAATTTGGCATCCAGGCATTACTGCAGGTGATGCCGTGTCTGGTATCCTTTCTGGACGTTATAATCCTTCGGGTCGTTTGGCAATGACCTTCCCTTATGCCCAGGGACAGATACCTATCTATTATAATAGGAGAAATAGTGCACGTCGCCACCAAGGATTTTATAAGGATATGACAAGTGAACCTCTTTATCCTTTTGGCTATGGATTGAGCTATACTCATTTTTCATACGGAGAACCTAAGGCAGACAAACTGCAAGTGGACAAGAATGGTAAGTTGACCGTAACAATTACAGTTACCAATGATGGCGATTATGATGGTAAAGAAACGGTATTTTGGTATATTTCTGATCCTTATTGCAAGATAACACGGCCCAACAAGGAATTGAAATTCTTTGAGAAAAAACTTATCAAGAAGGGTGAGACAGAAGTCTTTACCTTTGACATCGATGTAGAAAGAGATTTCGGCTTTGTTGATGCTGAGGGCCATCGATTTGTTGAAGAGGGCGAAGTTTATCTTATTGTTGGGGATAAACAATTGAAAATCAATGTAAAGTAGCTGGTTATGAATAGGCGCCTTGTTCTCGTTATTATAGCGAGTATCTTTTGTATTTCCGCATTCTGCCAACGCCAAGAACAGGTGTTGGATGAAGGCTGGAAATTTATGCGCGGTGAGCATAGTAGGGCTGCTCAGGTAAACTATGACGATTCTTCATGGGAGGAAGTGACTGTTCCACATGACTATGCTATCTTGGGACCTTTTGATAGAGCAAATGACTTGCAGGATGTAATGAATATCCAGAATAAGGAAACCAAGATTAATCGCAAAACGGGGCGTACAGGCGGACTTCCTTATTATGGGCAGGCGTGGTATCGCCGTCATTTTCTAACGAAAGGTGGAAAGCGTTGTTGGCTGTATTTTGATGGTACAATGAGTGAAGCAACCGTGTTTGTCAATGGTAAGGAAGTGGCTTTCCAACCTAATGGTTATGCGGCATTCTATGTAGACATAACCTCATTTGTTAACAAACAAGGCAAAGACAATATATTGGCAGTAAAATTGAATGCAAAAGCTCATTCTTCAAGATGGTATCCAGGAGCGGGTTTGTTCAGAGAAGTTAGACTTATAGAGACTGCAGGCACGTATCTCTCAGAATGGGATACGAAGGTGACTACATTGTTGAAAGATGCCGGAGAAGCCGAGGTAGATTTGGCTATCGCAATCAAAGGAAAACAATCTCAAGGACTGCGGGTCAAAGCTGAACTTGTAGACGGCTCAGGCCAGCAGATTGCAAGTTGCCAACAGCGGTTAAAGGGATATGCCAAGTCCGGGTTAACAAGATATTATCAACAATTAAAGGTGTTATCTCCTAAACTTTGGTTTCCAGAAACTCCCAATTTATATCAACTACGGTTGACTCTCTATCGGGGTTCTCGCCAGATAGATTGCTTGGAGAGGAAAGTGGGTATCCGTTCAGTGAATTTCATTCCAGAAAAAGGCTTCTTTCTTAATGGTGAGCATAGACAGATACAAGGCGTTTGTATTCATCATGATTTAGGTGCCTATGGTACAGCTGTTAATGAAGCTGTATTGCGTTATCGTTTAAAGTTGTTGAAAGATATGGGCTGCGATGCCATCCGAACTTCTCACAATCTGCCATCCTCTCTCTTGCCGAAGCTATGTGACGAGATGGGATTAATGTTGATGATAGAACCTTTTGACGAGTGGAATACTCCGAAATGTGAAAATGGTTTCCATCGTTACTTTGCAGATTATGGTGAACGAATGGTGAGAGATATGGTGCGTCATTTCCGTAATCATCCATCAGTAATTCTATGGGGAATAGGCAATGAGGTGCCTAATCAGCGTGATACCGACGGATGGAAAATAGTCAAGCGCTTACAGGATTATTGCCATGAAGAAGACTCTACTCGCCAAGTGACAGTATGTATGGACCAAATACCATATGTGCTTGCCAATGGATTTGCCAAGGATGTGGATATTCCTGGTATCAATTATAATACTTGGAACTATGCAAAGGCGAAGGCTGTTTGGGGGCAAGGAATGATTCTTGGGTCTGAGACGGCTTCTACGGTTAGCTCACGTGGCGTATATAAATTTCCTCTTCGTTTACGTGCGATGGCAATGTATGACGACCATCAGTCTTCTGCCTATGATGTAGAATATTGTAGTTGGAGCAATACCCCTGATGTTGATTTTGCTTTGGCAGAGAAAAATCCTTGGTATTTGGGACAGTTCGTTTGGACAGGTTTCGACTACTTAGGTGAACCTACACCATACAATAATGACAGCTGGCCGAGCCATAGCTCTGTATTTGGAATCATTGACTTGGCCAATATACCTAAAGACAGATATTATCTTTATCGCAGCCAATGGAACAAAAAAGCCCATACGTTGCACATTCTTCCCCATTGGACATGGCCTAGAAGAGAGGGACTGGTAACTCCCGTTATGGTTTACACTGATTACCCTGAGACCGAATTGTTTCTGAATGGTAAAAGTTTGGGACGGAAGAGAAAGAAAACTTGGGAAGAGGTACAAAACACTAAGGATGATAGCTTGGCACTTCTCCGCCATTATCGACTGATATGGGACTCAGTGAGGTATGAGCCAGGAAAGTTATATGTGGTAGCTTACGATTTCGAGGGGCATGCCGTAATGAAAGATTCTGTTTGTACGGCAGGCAAACCAGAGCGCTTGGTGGCTACTGTAGACAGGAACTCGATAATAGCCAATAGCAATGACATTGCTTTCATACGTATAGATGTAGTCGATAAAGATGGAAATCTGTGTGTTGATAGCAATAATATGATACATTTCAAGGTGACAGGAAATGGGCAGTTCGTAGCTTCAGCCAATGGAGACCCAACAGACCTGCACCCTTATCATTTACCCCAAATGCCAGCCTTTAAGGGACAGTTGATGGCAATGGTAAAGGCATCAAAGCAAAAAGGTAAGTTGGTAGTTGAGGCGTTTGCTGAAGGATTGCAACCTTGCAAAATAAGTTTAAGGGTGGCTCAATAAATTGGGCAAGACGCTATCGGGTAGTAAAGATTAATTTGCTGGTGGTAATATATAGAACCACCTTAACCGTAAAATAAATATAAGATGGAAATACTGAATAACAAATCATGGATGTTGGTAAGGCGTGGCCTCTTCTTATTGGTGGCTTGCCTTGTTTATTCCAATTCGTTGGCGCAGGTTGTAGATGATGCGGCTATTAAGAGAGCCAAGAGCCTGGTGGTGCAGATGACTCTCAAGGAGAAAATTGACTACCTTTCGGGAGAGACTTCTTTCTCTTTGAGGGCTATCCCAAGATTAGGTATCCCACGTATATTGTTGGCAGACGGACCTTGTGGCCTTCGTAACCATGCCAAGCATAGTACCTTGTATCCTTGTGGTATGTTGACAGCGGCCACATGGAATCGTAATATTGCCCATTTGTTGGGTGAGGGGTTGGGCGACGATGCCCGTGCTCGTGGCGTAGGCATCTTGTTGGGCCCTGGTGTCAATATCTATCGTTCACCTTTGTGTGGCCGCAACTATGAGTATTTTGGCGAGGATCCTTTCTTGACATCAGAGATAGCATGCCAATATATAAAAGGTGTACAAAGTAAAAATGTTATAGCTACGGTCAAACACTTCTGTGGAAACAATCAGGAATGGAGCCGTCATCATACCAGTTCAGACATTGATGAGAGAACTCTGCATGAAATCTATTTTCCTGCTTTCCGCAAGGCTGTACAACAGGCTCATGTAGGTGCTG
This sequence comes from Oscillospiraceae bacterium, assembly GCA_963639385.1. Classification (GTDB taxonomy): domain Bacteria; phylum Bacteroidota; class Bacteroidia; order Bacteroidales; family Bacteroidaceae; genus Prevotella. The sequence continues at coordinate 1,817 of CAVHVH010000086.1, read as the reverse complement.
TAATGGATAGCTATAATCTGCTCAATGGAGTACATGCCACGGAGAATGCTTGGCTTAACAAGACAATCCTGCGCGATACCTGGGGCTTTCAAGGTCTATTGGTGTCTGACTGGACTTCTGTCTATTCAGTGGTCAATGCGGCAAATAATGGCCTTGACTTGGAGATGCCAAAGGGGCGTAATCTTAATTATGAAAACCTTTACCCGGCAATACAGAAGGGCTTGGTAACCGAGGCAACGATAGATTTGAAAGTGCAACATATATTGCAAACTTTGATAGCTTTTGGATTGTTGGATAGGCAACAGAAGGACGAAAGTATTTCTTTAGATTATGCTCCTTCTAAACAGAAGGCACTCCAGATTGCCCGTGAAGGTATTGTGATGCTGAAAAATGAAAAGAATACCTTACCTCTTAAAGGGCGTACAGCAATTGTTGGAGAAAATGCCAATATAGTTACCACAGGCGGTGGTAGCGGCTTTGTTAGCCCATTCTCTATGACCTCTTTGAGTACTGCGTTGAAGAAAGCTAAGTCTAACCTTGTAGTATTGACAGACGATGTGATATACGATGATGTTAGCAATGCGGTATATATAGATGAAGCAATGAGTCAAAAGGGTTATTTGGCATCTTATTATAAAAATCAGAAATTGCAGGGCACGCCAGACTCAACGCATATTGATAATAATATAGATTTCGACTGGGGATATGGTGCCGTAGGTGCAGGCTTCCCAACCGATCACTTCTCGGTCAAGTGGTCATTCTATTATAAATCTGACGAGGAAGGATTGTTGCGAGTGTCCATGGGTGGCGACGATGGCTATCGTATCTTTGTTAACGACTCTCTTTTGGCTGGCGATTGGGGTAATCATTCTTACTCAAGTCGCGAAAAAACATTCAAAGTAGCCAAAGGTAAGGTGTATCATTTTGTTTTAGAATACTTCGACAATATCTCTTCGGCCACCATTAAATGCAATATTGCTCGTCTTAATGAGAAGAAACTCTATGCAGGTTTGGCAAAAGTAGATAATATCGTTTATAGTACAGGGTTCAATTCTAATGTCGAGGGCGAGGGTTTTGACCGTCCTTTTGCCTTGACCAGTTATCAAGAGGAGATGATAGACCGTCTCTCCAAAGTCAATAAGAAACTGGCAGTGGTTCTCAATGCTGGTGGCGGTGTAGATATAAATCGATGGTTAGACAAGGTTGATGCTTTGCTGATGGCATGGTATCCAGGACAGGAAGGCGGTACTGCTTTGGCCGAAATCTTGACAGGCAAGTTGTCGCCGAGTGGTAAACTTCCAATCTCTATTGAGAAGAAATGGGAAGATAATCCTAGTCATGATAACTATTATGCCAATAGATTAGGAAAGGAATACAAAACCATAGAATATCGTGAAGGCGTTTTTGTGGGTTATCGTGGTTATGATGCCAATGGCGTAAAACCCTTGTTCCCATTCGGTTATGGCCTCTCTTATTCGTCTTTTGCTTATTCAAATCTTCGTGTAGAGAAGAAGGACAATGGTTATGAAGTGTCTTTTGATGTGAAGAATACAGGCAAGATGGATGCAGCAGAGGTTGCAGAGGTTTATGTGGGTAGTGTGAAGCCGGCAGTGCCTCGCCCTGTCAAGGAATTAAAAGGCTTTGAGAAAGTATGGTTGAAGAAGGGAGAAAGCAAACGCTTGAAGGTAAGCCTTGACGCTGATGCATTCTCTTATTATAACATGGATCAGCACAAGTTTGTTGTAGAAAACGGTGACTATGCGATTATGGTAGGTGGTAGCTCTGATGCTTTACCCCTAAAACAAACAATATCGCTT
>CAVHVH010000085.1:126-10002 GCA_963639385.1 Oscillospiraceae bacterium | reverse complement strand
GTAAACCATAACTTTATGATAAAAATAAGCATCACGAGAATCGCGTCGATTTCATCGGCCACCGTTTTGCTTGCAAAAACCGCCCTTAATTTCGCCTTTTGATTAAGAAAGTTTAACGGTTACAATTTGTAAGTAGCGTGTGGGGAATTTGAGCAAAGTTAGTTTATAGAATTACCCTTAATATAAAGTTGCTGTAAGATAATAAAATAAAATGTGTACAAGAAAGGGAAGGCCATTAGCGTAGGTATAAAGCAAGATACAGGTTGTAGTAATCAGCGAAAGTAAAGAATAATAGCCACTTTCAGCGAAAAAACTTGTGATAAAATTTGTAGGCTGACAATAATTTCGTACCTTTGCAGCCGCTAATTATAAGACAGTTGAATGAAAAATGACAAAATGAAGAATCAGTACCGCGTGAACGAACAGATTCATGTCCGGGAAATTCGTGTGGTAAGTGAAGGCGGTTCAGAGGTTATGCCTACTCGCAAAGCTTTGGATTTGGCTCGTCAGCAAGGTGTAGACCTCGTTGAAATTTCGCCTAATGCACAACCTCCAGTTTGTCGTCTCATCGACTATTCTAAATTCCTTTATCAGCAGAAGAAGCGACAAAAGGAAATGAAGCAGAAACAGGTAAAGGTTGAGGTGAAAGAAATTCGCTTTGGGCCGCAGACCGACGAGCACGATTATCAGTTCAAACTTAAGCATGCTCAGGAATTTCTGCTCGAAGGCAATAAAGTGCGCGCTTATGTGTTCTTCCGTGGCCGTTCTATACTGTTTAAAGAACAAGGAGAAGTTTTGCTCCTTCGCTTTGCTAATGATTTGGCCGAGTATGGTAAAGTAGAATCTATGCCAGCTCTTGAGGGTAAGAAAATGTTCCTCTATATGGCACCTAAAAAGGCAGGCGTAGCCAAGAAAAGCCAACAGAAGCGCGATCGTGAGGCCGAAGAGGCCAAAGCTAACGAAGTGGCCGAAGTTGAAACGAAGTCAGCTGATGGCGGTCTCTTTGGTAATGCTAAGAATGGCGCTGAGGCTCTGCAGAAGTTGCAACGCGATTAAGTTAGAAATAGTGTGCGTAACGTCTTGGTATATACGTTACCACCTAAGGTTTATATAATTAATAACAATTAAACAATTAACAAAAATGCCAAAAGTTAAGACAAACTCCGGTGCAAAAAAGAGATTTTCTTTTACCGGAACTGGTAAGATTAAGAGACATCACGCTTACCACAGTCACATCCTGACTAAGAAGACTAAGAAACAGAAAAGAAATCTGGTTCACCAGACCATGGTTGATGGTTCTAACCTGAAGCAGGTTCGCGACCTTCTCTGCCTTCGTTAATTGTAAACTTTTTAGTCGAACTTTAAAAGAAAGAAATTATGCCAAGATCAGTAAATCATGTTGCATCTAAAGCAAAGAGAACCAGAATCCTAAAGCTCACCAAAGGTTATTATGGTGCCAGAAAAAATGTATGGACAGTAGCCAAAAATACTTGGGAGAAAGGTCTTACCTACGCATATCGCGACCGTCGTAACAAGAAGCGCACATTCCGTGCTCTTTGGATACAGCGTATCAACGCAGCTGCTCGCCTGCAGGATATGAGTTATAGCCAGTTGATGGGAGCTCTCCATAAGGCAGGTATTGAGATTAATCGTAAGGTGCTTGCAGACCTCGCTGTTAATAACCCTGAAGCATTCAAGGCTATTGTTGACAAGGTAAAATAAGCTATGTGCATATAGCTTTGATATATAAGGCGCAAGACAAACATTGTCTTGCGCCTTTTGTTATGCTCGGTATGAGTATTGTCTAATGGGTGGAAGTCCCGAGTAAGTCCTAATGGCGGAATGTTTAGCCAAATGTTTTTCTCTGTCTGAAATGGGTAAAAGAAGAAGGGAAATGATTCTCTCATTTCCCTTCTTGTAGTAGTGTATGGGTGTTTAGTGTTATTCTTCTTTCATTTCCCCCTCTATGTACAGGCGAATCATTTCTACTTTTCCGTTTGTACGTATAGTGATGGATTTTTTAAAGTGTCCGGGGAATTTACCTTTTCCGTTGTAAGTTACTTTTACAGTGCCTTTCTCTCCGGGCATAATCGGCTCTTTGCTATACGATGGTACTGTGCATCCGCAACTAGCTATGGCTTGGTTGATGATGAGCGGTGCTTTGCCAATATTGGTAAAAGTAAACGTAGCGGTCTGGGTTGGTGTTTTCTCACTGAACGTGCCGAGGTTGAATACTGTTTTGTCAAACTTTATTTCGGGTTGTTCTTGCTGGGCGTAGGCAATCATGCTGGTCAGCATCAGTAATAAGATAAAAAACTTTTTCATATCTATAGTATTTTATACATTACAAAGGTAGATATAAATTCCGAATATAAGTTGACTTTCATACTAATTTATAATTAATTAACCACATGGCGAGGTGAATAAATAGAGTAGGGTACAGTACTCTAAGGGTAATTATAAAGGGTGGTTCTCTAAAAATGGCTTTGGCGGATTTTGTGGTTATGCCATTTTATGTATAAATTTGTTGGTGCGATTTCCAAATTTCATTGCTTTGTTAGTTGGCGTTATTTGGGAAGCAAATGCGTGGATAATATTTTTAGGGATAACTTTAATTTGATGATATACATGAAAAAAACGGAAATGAATTGGCAAGAGAATTACAACGAACTGTTGGATTACGTGTTGCGGAATGGTCAGTTGCCCGATAAGAAAAAAGTGGAGAAACGCGGACTGCTGAATTGGTGGAAATATAACAAGAAAATGATGAAGGCAGGAAAACTGGATGAGCAACGTGTACAACTCTTGGAAAAATTGGGAAACATGCGGATAGTACATCAGTAGTTAATAGTCAATCATATAGATAAACTGGGATAAAAAATAACTTCCAAAATTATTTCTGATTTTGGAAGTTATTTCATATTCGAAGTTTATGCTTGTTTAGAACGGAAGATCCTCATCGTTGTTGTCTCCCTGCAGTGGAGGGAATGGGGCTGCAGTTGGCGCATCCTGTTGAGGTATATCTGTTGCAGTTGTTGCATTTTCTGTGGCATTAGGTACAATCTGGCGAACGTCAAATGCGCGGATGCTATTGAACCAACGGCCGTTGTATTCGTGGGCGTCAATATCGAAAGACACATTGACTTCTTGACCAGATTGTATGTTGAATCTTGTAAGGCGATCTTCGCCAAATACATCGAACACCATCTTGCGGGGGAAATTGTCATGAGTCTCGATAACAAAACTTTGAGCTTTCCATTCTCCGCGAGCTGAAACACCGCTCCGTGGGGGCAGTGCAACGATTACTTTACCTTGTAATTCCATTTCTATATTTCCTTTCAGTTATCAACTGATTATTATCTTCTGCGAAATTACAAAATTTTGTGTGAAAGATGAAAAAAACTGTTTGTTTTTTGCACCGCAATAAGCTTTTTTGTATTTTTGTACCTATATTCAATTAAACCAAATAAATAAAAAAGCATGGAATTTACAATATCAAGCAATGCTCTTAGTAGCCGTTTGCAAACCCTGGCAAAGGTTATCAGCAGTAAAAACTCACTCCCTATATTGGAATGTTTCTTGTTTGAGGTAACAGACGGTTCACTTACGATAACTTCATCGGATAGTGAAAATGTGATGAAATCAACCATTGCACTGGAAAGTAACTCTGGTGAGGGCTCTTTTGCCATTCAGAGCCAGACAATGCTCGATGCTGTACGGGAATTGCCCGAGCAACCTCTAAATATAGTAGTTGATATGGAGCAGGCAACCATTAGAGTTGTGTATCAGGGCGGCGAATATAACTTTACGATTATTGGTGCTGCAGAATATCCCCGTATGGCACAGTTGCCTGATAATGTAAATGTAATTACTTTAGAATCGTCGGTGTTGGCCGCTGATATCAACCGCTCAATTTTTGCCACGGCACAAGATGAATTGCGTCCGGTAATGAATGGTATCTATTTTGATTTGACTCCAGAAGCGCTGGCCATAGTGGCAAGCGATGGACACAAGTTGGTGCGCAACAAGAATTTTAAGGTAAAAAGCGATACCCCTGCTGCATTTATATTGCCTAAAAAACCAGCCAATCTGTTGAAAAATGTATTGGGTAAGGATGGCAGTGATGTGGTAATCAAGTTTGATGGCCGAAATGCAGAGATAAGTTTTGATGGAGGTGTGCTTACATGCCGTTTGATAGAAGGACGATATCCTAATTATAATTCGGTGATTCCTACAACTAATCCTAATCAGCTTGCAATAGACCGCAAGTCGTTGTTGGGTGCCCTTAAGCGAGTGCTGCCTTTTGGTAGTAAAAGCAGCCAGCTTGTAAAATTCAAACTTGATGCTGGTAGTTTGGAAATTTCTTCAGAAGATATAGATTATGCAACTAAAGCCCATGAAACTATACTTTGCGACTATGCGGGGCAGAAAATGAGCATAGGCTTTAAAGGTAGTTCGCTTACCGAGATATTGAGCAATCTTGAAAGTGAAGAAGTTATGGTAGAATTGGCCGATCCTAGTAGGGCAGGCATTATTGTACCAGTACAACAACCGGCCGATGAAGATGTGCTGATGTTGCTTATGCCGATGTTGCTGAGTGATGCAAACTGACAATATTAATATAGTATATTGTGAAACTTAATATAACAAAACCACTGGTAGTGTTTGATTTGGAAACTACTGGTTTGGATATTGTAAAAGACCGGGTTATCCAGATATCCTATATTAAGGTAATGCCTAATGGTGGGGAGATACGTGACAATATCTTTGTTAATCCTCAGCGGCCAATTCCTGAAGAAGTGGCTACCCTTACAGGAATTACCAATGAAATGGTGAAAGAAGCCAAGACTTTCAAGGAGATAGCTGCCAGTTTGAGCAAGGCATTTGGCGGATGTGATTTTGCTGGCTTCAACTCAAATTATTTCGATATACCTATGCTTGCTGAAGAATTTTTGCGGGCAGGAGTTGATTTTGACTTTACAAAAGCCAGACTGATAGATGCGCATAGTATTTTCTGCAAGATGGAGCGACGTAGCCTTGCAGCAGCCTATCAATTCTATTGTGGTAGAAAAATGGAGGAAGACTTTCCACCACATCGAGCTGACAATGATACTGAGGCTACTTATCGGGTCTTGATGGCACAATTGGATAGATATGATCCTGAAAATAGTGAAGACCCTGAAAAGGTAATTCACAATGATATGGACGAACTGGCAAAACTGTCAAAATCTAATGACAATGTTGATTTCGCCGGTAGAATAGTGTGGAAGAATGTTGTTGATGCCAGCGGAAAACCTCTGCTTGATGCTGAAGGTAATCCACAGAAGCAAGAGGCTTTTAATTTTGGCAAATACAAGGGCTCTTTTGTTGTGGATGTGCTACGTAGAGATCCTGGCTATTACAGTTGGATGTTGGCATCTGAATTTACGAATAATACCAAGCAGGTGCTTACGCGTATTCGTATGCGTGAATTTATGAATAAGAAATCATAGTGTTCGGTAGATATTGCATATTATATCCATTTCTTGTCCAAATGGAAGGTTGGAAAAGAAAAGGTTTGTTTACGATAACCTTTTTAATGGCGTTGTTAATAGGAATGCCGTTATCGGCTCAAGAACTTAATGCCAAGATAACTGTAAATCATTCACAAATACAGGGAACTGATGCAAGTGTATTCGAAGAATTACAGAAACAATTGGAACAATTTGTCAACGAGCGTCAGTGGACAAGTTTGCAATTTCAAAAGAACGAACGTATTGTTTGCAACTTCAATATTACCGTAACAAAGTATGACGCATCGTCTAACGTATTTACGTGCAAGGCCCTAATACAGGCAAATCGTCCGGTATATAATTCGGCTTATACGACAACACTTTATAACAACACAGATAATACCTTTAATTTCGAATATACACAGTTTGACCAGATTGTGTTTACTCCAGAAAATATTGATAATCAGCTTACGGCGCTTTTTGCTTACTATGCATATCTAATTATTGGTATCAATCTAGATAGCTTTTCGCCAATGGGTGGCGATGAAGTGCTTCAACAGTGTATGACGGTTGCAAACAGCGCACAAAACCTGAACTATCCTGGTTGGAAAGCTTTTGAAGACAATAAAAACAGATATGCCTTTGTCAGCGACTATTTGGATGGAGCCATGCGCCCCTTCCGTCAGTTCCAGTATGATTATTACAGAACTGGATTAGACGAGATGGCCAACAATGCTGAACGGGGTAGAACCAATATAACCAAAGCAATGGAACTGCTCAAAAGCAGTCATGAGAATAAGCCGCTGAGTTTGGTTCCTCAGATATGGACCGACTATAAAAGGGATGAAATAGCTAATATCTATAAAGGTAAGGGCACTCCTAAAGAAAAAGAACAAGTGTACGAAATACTCTTTGGAATCAATGCGAGCCAAAATGCGGCATGGGATAAAATAAAGGAATAATGTTAAAGCATCTTTATATAAAAGATTTTACGCTGATAGACCAACTCAATATTGAATTCTATCCCGGTTTCTCTGTTATCACAGGAGAAACGGGGGCAGGAAAGAGTATTGTTTTAGGAGCGTTGGGACTACTCTTGGGGAATCGGGCAGATGCCAAACAAATTAGAAATGGAGAGAAGAAATGTGTAATTGAGGCCCATTTCGATTTATCAGCAAACCATTTGGAGCAATTCTTTAGAGATAACGATATAGATTACGATCCCCAAGATTGTATTTTGCGCAGAGAGATAAATTCTACGGGAAAGAGTAGGGCATTTGTCAATGATACACCGGTAGGACTGTCTGTTCTTAAAGATTTGGGTGAATATCTGATAGATATACATAGCCAACATCAAAATCTGCTTTTACAGAAAGATGATTTTATGCTGGGAATTGTTGATGCAGTGGCTAAAAATGGTGAAATCCGCACTGCTTTTTGTCAAGCTTATGCTGAGCAGAAAAAGTATAAGAAAGAACTTGACGATTTGAAACAACAAATAGAGAAAGACAAACAGAATGAAGATTATCTGCGCTTTCAATACCAGGAATTGTCGAAAGAAGAATATAAAGAGGGTCAACAGGAGCTACTTGAACAGCAAAGCGAAACTCTTGCACATGCAGAAGAGATAAAGCGGGTGTTGTTTGATGCTTATAATGTGCTTGTTGATGATGATAGCAATGTGGTATCTCGTCTAAAAAACATGTCTGGTAATCTGAATTCTATAAAGGCGGTATATGCCCAGGCAGAAGGATTGGCTGACCGTTTAGAGAGCGCTTATATAGAAATCAAGGATATTGCCGACGAGATTAGCAACGGTTGTGAAAAACTGGATTACGACCCAGCTCTGTTGGAAGATATCAATAGTAAACTGGACAGACTTTATGCTTTGCAACAGAAGTATCATTTGAATTCAATAACTGAGTTGAATGAGTTGAAAGAAAAAATTGCAGGACAATTGAATCTTATAGACAATGGAACGGATGATTTAGATGTATTGCAAGAGAAGTATCTTAAAGCTCGCCAGAATTGTTTAAAGAAGGCAGAGGCATTGACACAAACACGGAAGAAAGCTGCTAAAATAGTAGAAAAAGAACTTAAGCAACGATTGGCTCCGATGGGTATTCCTAATGTGAACTTTGAAATCTCTATAGTTGAAAAAGATTTGAGCGCTGATGGGGTAGACAAGTTGCAATTCTTATTCAGTGCAAACAAGAATAGTCCTTTGCAGCCGATAGCCCAAATAGCTTCAGGTGGTGAAATATCACGTGTTATGTTGTCGCTAAAAGCTATGATGTCTGGTGTGCTGGAACTGCCAACCATTATTTTTGACGAAATTGATACAGGAGTAAGTGGCCGTGTGGCTGAACAGATGGCCTTGATGATGAAGGAAATGGGTGATAGAAATCGGCAGGTTATCAGTATTACCCATCTTCCCCAAATTGCAGCTATGGGTACAACCCATTATAAGGTTTCAAAAGAAGATTTGCATAATACAACCATAAGCCGCATGACAAAACTTGCTGATAAAGAACGAATTAACGAAATAGCCCAAATGTTAAGTGGAAGTGATGTAACTCCCGCTGCAATAGAAAACGCAAAATCATTATTGAAAATATGAAAAGAATTATTTATATTGCAATCGCACTCTTGTCGGCAATTAATTGCAGTGCACAAATAGAGAGTGCTTCGACCTCGGTATTCTCTCTTACAACGTTCAAGAAAGATGGAACTTTGTTAGCGTCTACACATGGTGTATTTCTCGGTAATAACGGAGAGGCTGTAAGTTCGTGGAAACCTTTTGTGGGAGCTGATAGTGCAGTGGTTATAGATGCCAAGGGCAATCAGATGAAAGTGAATGCTCTGATAGGAGTCAACGAATTGTATAATGTGTGCAAATTCAGAGTAGACGGAAAAACAAAGTCTGCGTCAGTAGCCAAGACGGCAAGTAAAAAAGGAGATAAGGTCTGGATACTACAATATTCGGTTAATAAGCCCCAAATTGACCAGCGCAATATACAGAACGTAGAATCTTTCATGCAGAAATATGCTTATTACATATTTTCTACGAATATAGATGACAATGCCGATGGATGTCCAGTAGTCAATTCCAAAGGAGAGATATTAGGTACAGTTCAAGTTTCTAAAGACGGGTTGCAGGTTGTTGCCATAGATGCAAACTTGATGAACGATATGGTTGTAGAAAACGGTTTGGTAATTACTAACCCTGTATTACGGCAATCATTTATACCTATAGAATTTCCACAAAACCATGATCAAGCAGCAGTGATGCTTACTCTCGCTTCAGAGCAAGGAGATTCGTTGATGTATGGCAAATATGTGAAATCATTTGTTCATGCATTCCCGAAAGATATTGAGGGATATAATGCTCAAGCAAACAATCAGTTGGCAAAAGCAGATTTCGCTGGAGTTGATGCCACTATGAAAACGGCCTTGGAGAAAGTTACAAAGAAACAGGATGTACATTCAGCTTATTCACGGTTGATATACAACAAAATTTCCAATCTCCCTGATAGTATTTGGCCATCTTGGAATGCCGACAAGGCTATAGAAGAGGCCGATAAAGCTTATAGCATAGAAAATCAGCCATTGTATGTTCACCAACAGGCATTGGCATATTTTGTAAAGAAAGACTATACTACGGCTTATAACAAATTTATGTCACTCACAAATACGTCCATTCGCAATGGAGACTTGTTTTATAGCGCAGCCCAGTGCAAGACCCAAATGAAAGCTCCAGATGTAGAGATTGTGGCATTGTTAGACAGCGCTATAGCAGCTTCGCCACAACCTTTGAACTTTGTTGGTGCTCCATATGTACTCGCCCGTGGTACACATTATTATAATGTACAACAATATCGCAAAGCCGTTGTAGATTTTAATCAATACGATTCATTGATGCAAGGGCGTCCTATTAGTAGCGATTTTTATTATATCCGTCATAAGGCAGAAATGCAAATCCATCAGTATCAGCAGGCCCTTAATGATATGGATAGAGCAATTCTCTTAGAACGTAATTCCCCTACATTGTGGGCGGAGAAAGCTTCTCTGCACTTACGTTTTAACCAGGCAGACAAAGCTATACGGAGTGCTCAAATATGTACCCAGTTAGCACCTGAATATGCCGACGGATTTATACTACTGGGTGTAGCAAATATGGTGGCCAATAATAAAGAAGAAGGAACAAAAGCCTTGATGAAAGCCAAGCAGTTGGGAGACGAAAGAGCTGATGAATATTTGAAGAAATACAAATGAAAATTTGGTTATGACACCCAAATTCATTACCTTTGCATTCGCAAATTAATGGTCTCGTAGCTCAGTTGGATTAGAGCAACAGCCTTCTAAGCTGTGGGTCTTGGGTTCG
>CAVHVH010000085.1:0-75 GCA_963639385.1 Oscillospiraceae bacterium | reverse complement strand
CCAACGAGATCACGTGAATTCCAAGCGGATCACAAGTGACTCCTGCGGAATCACATAGGTTATAGAGGATTTTAC
>CAVHVH010000084.1:0-10075 GCA_963639385.1 Oscillospiraceae bacterium | reverse complement strand
CGCTAACGATGGTCTTTAGGTTCTCAAAAATTATAGTTCGTTTGTCAAGAATTAGGGCGAGAGTTATGTTAAAACCCGTTAAATTTGCCAAATATTAGCATTTTACGGTCAAAAATTAGGGTTTTCGACATCATCCGCATCTGTTGATAACTTCAAAATTACCCCCAAATGGGCTGTTTTTGGCCAAAACTTTGCGACTTTTTATCGAAAAAAATGGGTCGAAAATCGTTCGTTTTATAACATTTGTTAACTATATTTGCGCGTCATCTGTTAAATATTCTAAACGCTCTTTTAATAGTGCTTTCAATTTGAAAGTACGGTAGAAGATAATGGTTTATATTTTTGCGCTGAAACATAGTACATTATTGAAAATTATACGTAACTTTGCCAATTAGTATATATTTATGTATGCACGCAATATATGCGCACGCATATAGCACTGGGCGTAAGAGAGAACCCGCTCATGGTAGAAAAGAATTGTAAAAAATAAAACGTTTTATTAATAAACCACTATTATGATTAAAAAGTATTTTACGCTGGCGCTACTGCTATTTACGGCAGTCATGGCGCAAGCACAGATGGACATGGCGATACCTATGGATACCGCTGTGCGCACAGGTAAGCTGGATAACGGCCTTACCTACTACATCCGCCACAACGGATGGCCCGAGCACCGTGCCAACTTCTACATTGCACAGAAGGTAGGTTCGCTGCAGGAAGACGAAAGCCAGCGCGGACTGGCCCACTTTCTTGAACACATGTGCTTCAATGGTACCGAGCACTTCAAGGACGACGGTCTGATACGCTATCTGGAAACACTGGGAGTACGCTTCGGTGCCGACCTTAACGCCTATACCAGTATAGACCAAACGGTGTATAACATAGACAACGTGCCCACCACACGCCAGACAGCACTCGACTCATGTATGCTGATACTCTACGACTGGGCCAATGGTCTTACCCTGGACCCCAAGGAGATAGACAAGGAGCGCGGCGTAATACACGAAGAATGGCGTCTGCGTTCGAGCGCATCAATGCGTATGCTGGAGCGCTCACTGCCCACACTCTATCCCGGTAGCAAGTACGGACAGCGTATGCCTATAGGACTGATGAGCGTGATAGACAACTTCAAGTACAAAGAACTACGCGACTACTACGAAAAATGGTATAACCCCGAGAACCAGGGTATTATAGTAGTGGGTGATGTAGACGTAGACCACACCGAACAGATGATAAAGAAGCTCTTTGGTGGTATCAAGGCAGTAGCCGGAGCCGGTAAGGTGGTAGCCGAGCCCGTACCAGACAACGCCCAGCCTATAGTAGTGATAGAAAAAGACAAAGAGCAGAACAGCAACGAGGTAGAAATATACTTCAAACACGAAGCCATGCCAGACAGTCTGCGCCCCACACTGGTATACATGATAACCAAGCAGTTATTAGGACTGGCACAGACTATGATGAGCAACCGCTACAACGAAGCTGCACAGAAAGCCGACTGTCCTTATGTATCGGCCTTTGGCTACGATGACACCTACATCTTCTCTAAGACCAAAGATGCCTACAGCATAAGCGTATCGCCCAAAGAAGGAAAAACCGAGGCCGCTCTTACCGCCGCACTGGTAGAAGCACGCCGCGCCGCTGAATTTGGATTTACAGCCAGCGAATTCGACCGCGCTATAAAAGACCAACTAAGCTATTTGGACAAGCAGTATAGCAACCGCGACAAGCGCACCAACAGTCAGCTGTACAACGAGATACTGGGCAACTTCCTCTACAACAACTGTCTGCCTTCGATAGACATGAAGTACATGCTTATGAAGAAAATACTGCCTACGCTGAACGTAGATATGGTTAACCAAATGTTCAAAGAACTGGTAAGCAATAGCGACAGCAACATGGTAGTTTTGAACTTTAACGTAGAGAAAGAAGGCACTACATACCCCACCAAAGAAAGTCTGCTGGCAGCCGTTGCCGCCGCCCGCAAAGCCGAAATCACCCCGTATGTAGACAACGTAAAGAACGAACCTCTGATACAGACACTTCCCAAGGCCGGAAAGATTAAGAAAGAAACCGAAAACAAGACTTTGGGCTACAAAGAACTCACATTGAGCAATGGTATCAAGGTACTCTACAAGAAGACCGACTTCAAGAAAGACGTAATAGGAATGACTGCACAGAGCATAGGCGGAAGCTCGCTCTACGGCATGGACGACTGGGCCAACGTACAGGTATTCGACGAGGTTATAGCATCAAGCGGACTGGGCAACTTCAGCAACACCGAACTGAGCAAAGCCTTGGCCGGAAAGATAGCCAACGCCAACCTTACAATAACTCAGACCAGCGTAGGCCTGAACGGAACATCTACACCTAAAGACCTGGAAACCATGTTGCAGCTTACTTATCTGTACATGACTAACATCAAGAAAGACGAGGAATCTTACAAGAACCTGATGGACGCCATGGCACTGCAGCTGAAGAACCAGGACGCTGACCCAATGTCGGCATTCAGCGACTCGCTTACCGCTACACTCTACAACCACAGCCCACGTCAACGTGCATTCAAGATAGACGATATCAAGAATGTAAACTACGACCGCATACTGCAGATAGCCAAAGAGGTTACCGCTAACGCCGGAAACTTTAGATTTACCTTCGTAGGAAATCTAAACGAAGACACACTGCGTACACTGGTATGCCGCTACCTGGGTGCTCTGCCTGCCAAGAACAAGGCCAAGAAAGGACACCGTTTAGACGAACTGGCCAAAGGCGAAGTGGTAAACAACTTTACCCGCAAGATGGAAACCCCGAAGGCCATGAACATAACCCTATGGTACAACGATAAGATGCCATGGACACTGGAAAACAGCATCAAGGCCCAAGTGACCGGACAGATACTCACCATGATATATCTTAAGAAGATTCGCGAAGACGCCAGCGCAGCCTACTCGGTAGGTGCATATGGTGCACAAAGCCACGAAGAAGACGGATATACCATAGCACAGATTATGGCACAGTGCCCTGTTAAGCCCGCCAAGGCCGACACCGCACGCATAATACTGCTCGACGAGGTAGAGCAACTGACCAAGACCTGCGAAGCCGAAAAACTGCAGAAAGTAAAAGAGCAGATGAGCAAGCAGCACGAAGTGGCCGTAAAGACCAACAACTACTGGATGAACACCATCAACACCTACGACAAATACGGTGTAGAATGGCACACACGCTACAACGAAGTACTGAACAGTCTGAAACCACAAGACATCTGCGACTTCATGAAAGAATTCACCAAGCAAGACAACCGCATAGAAGTGGTTATGTTGCCGGCTGACTTCAAAGAATAAGCATTAACTACAACGGGTTCTTGGCTATGAACTCTACATACAGAGAACAGGCCAAGAACCCGCCTTTTCAACAAAAACTAACGGTGGTAATTTATAAAACCACCATAAAAATTCAACAAAAACAATGTCATATCTATTCTCATCAGAATCGGTATCTGAAGGACACCCCGACAAAGTGTCAGACCAGATATCAGACGCACTGCTGGACCAGTTTCTGGCTTACGACGACACATCACACTGTGCCATAGAAACCTTTGTAACCACCGGACAGGTAGTAATCATGGGCGAAGTAACGTCAGAAGCATACATAGACCTGCAAACCATAACCCGCAAGACCATCAAAAAGATAGGCTATACCAAAGCCGAATACCAGTTTGACGGAAACTCGTGCGGAATACTGAGCGCCATACACGAACAAAGTGCCGACATTAACCGCGGCGTAAACCGTGAGGAAGAAGACAACCAGGGAGCCGGAGACCAAGGAATGATGTTCGGCTACGCCTGTAACGAAACAGAAAACTACATGCCAGTATCGTTAGACCTGGCACATCTTATCATGGCTACTCTGGCCGATATTCGCAAAGAAGGTAAAGAAATGGCCTATCTGCGCCCCGATGCCAAGAGCCAGGTAACCATAGAATACAGCGACGACAATATACCGCAGCGTATAGACACCATTGTGGTGAGCACACAGCACGACGAATTTGACAGCGACGACAACCGTATGCTGGAACGTATAAAGAACGACGTGATAAACATACTCATGCCACGCGTAAAGGCACAGATACACTCTGAGAAAGTACTGGCGCTCTTTGGTCCTGACATCAAGTATTATGTAAATCCAACTGGCAAATTCGTAATAGGCGGACCCCATGGCGACACCGGCCTTACCGGCAGAAAGATAATTGTAGATACCTACGGCGGTAAGGGAGCCCACGGTGGCGGAGCCTTCTCTGGCAAAGACCCCAGCAAGGTAGACCGCTCGGCAGCCTATGCAGCACGCTATATAGCCAAGAACATGGTAGCCGCCGGCGTGGCCGACGAGATACTGGTACAGTTGGCCTATGCCATAGGCGTGGCCCAACCCGTAAGCGTATACGTAAACACCTACGGACGCAGCCATGTAGCCATGAGCGACGGCGAAATAGCCCAAAAGGTAAAAGAAATGTTCGACCTAAGACCAAAAGCCATTGAACGCAAGTTCAAGCTGCGCCAGCCTATGTATCTGGAAACCGCAGCCTACGGACACATGGGACGTAAGAACGAGACAGTGACCAAGACCTTTACCAGCCACTATCACGAAACACGCACCATAGACGTAGAACTCTTTACTTGGGAAAAACTGGATAGCGTAGATACTATACGCAAAGCATTCAACATAAAATGATACACCAGCAGACCGATACTCTGGCACATAGCATAGACACCGCAGGCGTACAAAAAACCGCACGCCACCACGAGCTGACTCCAGCCGAAGTGCTGAGTTGGCTTCCGCGTACGGCAACACCGGCACAGATGGACTCGGCCATCCAAGCCCACATAAAACCATCTGAAATAACATGGAGTCAATGCCCTGATACACTCCATCTGCCCGGATGGCCTGCAGGGAAAGACTATAGCCAGACAAGTCTGCCACAATACTACAAGGAATCCTTCTTCTCGAAGGATTCCCTTTTTCACCCCGAACTAAAAGGCGGCCGATTAGGAGTGGCCGGAACACCCGTACCATACACCATAGCCAACGACGATTTCTTTGTAAGCTTGCTCCTGGGCGGATTTATGCTCGTAACGTTGGCCTTTACACAGAGTAGAGGATTCTTTATGCGACAGATAAAGAAATTCTTCTACACCTCAAAAAGCGACAATACCACACCAATACCCGAAACATCGGGCGAAATACGGTTCCAAATAGTACTGATAATACAGACCTGCCTAATGCTGGCACTGGGATTCTTCTTCTATACCCGCACCCGCATAGGCGAAACATTCATGATAGCCACTTACCAAGTAATAGGCATCTATATGGCCATGATTATGGCCTATTTTTTGGTAAAAACAGCCCTCTCATGGGTAGTCAACACCACCTTCTTCGGTAGTAAAGAAAATTTACAAATACAGAAGGCAAACCTCTTCATCACAGCCTCTGAGGGAGTAGTGCTTTTCCCCATCATCATGGTGCAAACATTTTTTGAAATGCCCGTATATTTTACATTATTATATATATGTATTACTATAATAATGGTCAAAATACTGACTCTTTTCAAGCAGTATTCCATTTTTTTCAGCAAGAATCCCCTTAATTTCCAAATAATTTTGTACTTTTGTGCCCTTGAAATAGTGCCTTTACTCATGCTATGGGGAGGCTTGACGACAATTAACGGATATTTGAAAATAAATTTTTAGGACAAAAGTGATGAAGAAAATCTTAATCTCACAGCCAAAACCTGCCAGTGAAAAATCTCCATACTACGATATCGAGAAAGACTACGGCGTAAAATGTGTCTTCAGGCCGTTTTTCAAGGTTGAGGGATTATCGGCAAAAGAGTTCCGCCAGCAGAAAATAAGTCTGCTTGACTATACAGCCGTGGTCTTCACCTCACGCCATGCCATAGACAATTATTTCAAATTGGCCAAAGAGATGCGCATAACTATTCCAGAAGAGATGAAATACTTCTGCGTACTCGAAACCATAGCCTTGTATATACAGAAATATATACAGTACCGCAAGCGGAAAGTATTCTTTACCAACACCGGAAAGATAAAAGACCTGGTGCCAGTAATGGCCAAGCACAAGAACGAAAAGTATCTTGTGCCTATGAGCGATGTACACAACGATGATGTAGAGAAAATGCTTAACGAGAAGAAACTACACCACAAAGAATGTGTAATGTACCGCACGGTAAGCAACGATTTCAATGAAGAAGAGAAGAAGGCCTTTGACTTTGATATGCTGGTATTCTTCAGTCCTACAGGTGTAAAGGCATTGAAGAGCAATTTCCCCGACTTTGTACAGAACGATATCAAGATAGCCGCCTTTGGTCCGGCCACAGCCAAGACCATAACCGAAGAGGGGCTAAGACTGGACCTTGAGGCGCCCAGCAAAGAATATCCGTCGATGACCAGCGCCCTTAAGGCATATCTCGCCAAGAACAAATAGCACAACACACTCTCATTTGATGCCAGCTGCTGAAATATTAACGCTGTCAAAAAAAGAGCGTATATGCAGCAAGAAGCTGATAAACGAACTCTTTACAGGAAATGGACGTTCGATGACGGCATTCCCCATAAGAGTTGTGTACATGAAGCAGACTGTAACCAGCGGCGAACCACAAGCCTCGATGCTGGTAAGCGTACCCAAGCGCTACTTCAAACACGCCGTAGACCGCAATAGAATAAAGCGGCAGATAAGGGAAGCCTTTCGTAAGCACAAGCATATCATCATAGGCACACTGGCAACCGATACCGAAGCCGTAGCCATGGGCTTTGTATGGCTCTCAAACGAGAAGATGGCTACCCGTGAAGTGGAAAACCGCATGGTCAGGCTGATGACCCGTATCAGCGAAAGCCTATGAACCCCGCAAGAACCTTACTCAACGCATTGACAAAAGCAGTAACATGGGTACTGCTTATGCCTATTGTTTTCTATCAGAAATTCATCACTCCTTATACACCGGCCTCATGCCGGTTTACCCCTACATGTTCTGAATACGCCCGCCAGGCCATTATCAAGCACGGACCGCTGAAAGGACTGTTGCTTGCGCTATGGCGCATATTACGGTGCAACCCCTGGGGCGGATCAGGGTACGACCCCGTACCATAAACAAACAGAAACAATAAAACAAAAAATAAAATAAAATGAAAAACTTTGTAGAAGAACTGAAATGGCGCGGCATGCTGGCGCAGATTATGCCCGGCACCGAAGAGTTTTTACAGAAAGAAATGGTTTCGGCCTACCTGGGTACCGACCCTACGGCCGACTCACTGCATATAGGTCACCTATGTGGCATTATGATGCTGAGACACCTGCAGCGCTGTGGCCACAAGCCTTATCTGTTAGTAGGTGGTGCCACCGGAATGATAGGCGACCCATCAGGCAAGAGCCAGGAACGTAACCTGCTTGACGCCGATACACTATATCACAACCAGGAGTGCATAAAGAAGCAGGTATCAAAATTCCTCGACTTCGACGGCGATGCACCCAACAAGGCCGAGATGGTAAACAACTACGACTGGATGAAAGACTTTACCTTCCTTGACTTTGCCCGCGAGGTAGGAAAACATATCACGGTAAACTACATGATGGCTAAAGACAGTGTACAGAAACGCCTTAACGGTGAGGCACGCGACGGCCTGTCGTTTACCGAATTTACTTATCAGCTATTACAAGGTTACGACTTTCTATACCAATATCAGAGATACGGCGTAAAACTGCAGTTAGGCGGAAACGACCAATGGGGAAACATGACTACAGGTACCGAGCTTATACGCCGTACACTGGGTTCTGAAGCCGAAGCCTATTGTCTTACATGTCCGCTCATAACCAAGGCCGACGGTAAGAAATTCGGTAAGACAGAAAGCGGAAACATCTGGCTTGACCGCAACCGCACCACTCCATACGCCTTCTACCAGTTCTGGCTTAACGTAGGCGACGAAGAGGCTGAGAAATACATCAAGATATTTACATCGCTCGACCGCGAAACCATAGAAGCTCTCATAGCCGAACACCGACAGGACCCCGGCCGCCGCACTCTACAGCGCCGACTGGCCGAAGAGGTAACCGTAATGGTACACTCTGAAGAAGACCTGAAGATGGCTATAGAAGCCAGCAACATACTCTTTGGCAAGGCTACCCGCGAAAATCTGCAGAAGCTGGACGAAGCCACTCTACTCGATGTGTTTGCCGGCGTGCCACACTATACGCTCGACAAAGACCAATTGGGACAGCCGGCCGTAGAACTCTTTACCCGCGAAGACGTAAACATATTCAGTAGTAAGGGCGAAATGCGCAAGCTGGTTCAGGGCGGTGGCGTATCATTAAATAAAGAGCGCCTGGCAAGCTTCGACCAAACCATAACTGCCGATGACCTGATAGACGGCAAATATCTGCTGGTACAACGCGGCAAGAAAAACTATTACCTGGTAACGGTAAAATAAAAACAATTATTTATGAGGGTGTGCCAGTTTTGACACACCCTCATTTAATATATTGAGAGGTACAAAAAATAGTTTCGAAAAAATTAGATATGATTATTAAAAAAAGCAAAAGATATATTGACAACAATACTGTATGGAACAGTATTACTGATTGTTGCGTCCTGTACAGGAAACGAGGATACAACACCTATTAATCCTGCCCAACCAAAGATAGTAACCCTTAGAGCCAACCATCCCGGCAACACCCGTGCTGGATTTACAGCCGAAGGCGTAGGCTATTGGCAAAGTACAGATGTAATAGGAATAATGAACAACGGGCAGTTAAAGCCCTTTACCATAGATAGCGGAGCAGGAGAGGTTACTGCCTCGTTCACCGGAGAGATAGACGGAGAATTGACTAACAATGCAGTAGCCTTGTATCCGCATAATAACAAGCACACATTAGATGGAAAGACCCTTTACTACTTTTTCCCCGATACGTACAACTACAATGGTGCTGACACAGACTACTCTGTAACCACCGGAAAAAGTTTCAATATGCCTATGTTTGGCAATGTAACCGAAGAAAACGAAGTAACCTTCATTAACTTTGGCAGCGTAATAGCCATCAAGGTAAACCATCTTCCAGCTACCAAAGGAAGTATTATCGTAACATCGGATGCTACTATCTGTGGCAACGCCTCTATAACAGATGATTTTTACTCTGAAAAAGAATGGAAATACACTGATGATAACGGCGGAAAGACAGTAACCTTCAATTACGAAAACTGTGAGAAATACCAGACTGCTGTGTTCTACCTACCCCTGTTACCGGGTACCTACAACCTTACGATAACACTGCAGAACGAAAATACTTGCTATACCCCTATAAGCAAAAGTGTAACTATAAAACAAGGTCACATAAAACCGCTAAAAATAGAAAAACTTATTATTGATATAGACGGCCATAAAATGGTAGACCTTGGACTGCCAAGCGGAGTATTATGGGCCGATAACAATGTAGGTGCCGATACCCCTGCCGATTTTGGCAACTACTACTCATGGGGCGAAACCAATACAAAAAGATACTATGCTGACAGTTCAAACAAATGGTACATTACTGGTACCGATGCCGACAGTGATGAAATGTACAAAAAATACAATAATACAGACAATAAAAACACACTGGAAGCTGAGGATGACGCTGCAACGGCAAACTGGGGTTCACGGTTCCGTATGCCCACATATAGTGAGTTAAAAGAACTTAAAGACAACTGTACATGGACTTGGACCCAGAGTACCAACGGCAAAGGCAATGAAAGTAGCGGATACAAGGTTACCAGTAATATTAACGGCAATTATATATTTTTACCAGCTGCTGGATATTACTACGCTTATGATAAGAATTCTGAAAACTCCCAAGGACTATATTGGACAAGCAATAAAGTAGACTTTTCTGCATATGTACTATATTTTCTATCGTATAATATAATGAACATGATGGAAAATAGAAGTTATGGAGCTTCGGTACGAGCTGTGGCCAACCCATAAACACAAATAGACTTAGTGGCGGCAATGTGTTTTATTACCATAGATAATGGTTC
>CAVHVH010000083.1:0-10353 GCA_963639385.1 Oscillospiraceae bacterium | reverse complement strand
GTTCCATGTTTATACAAAAGGAGTTTGCTATGGTCGCGTTGAGCCAAAGGATATTTTGCAATTTTTTCGTCTGACAGTTGATAATTGTAGTCGCTTATTTTAATATGTTTTGTATCCATCATATCAAATTATAAATAATTGCTATTATAAAAGAAAGTATCAAGATGCAAATAGTTGCATTTATATCAAGGGACTTATATTGAGTAACCCCACATAGAGAATTACAACCTGTATACTTTGTTTCTATCTTTATGTACAGTTTATGGTATATTGTATATGAGACTATTCCACAAACAACGCCCCATATCAAACCAACAAGAATATCACTTGGATAATGAACTCCCAAATATAATCTTGTCCAACAGTTTATAATAACCCACACAAACATACAGGATGCCAACATTTTGTTCTTTATCATCAGACTAAAAAACATGGTTATCGACATGGTGTTTGCTGCATGGGCAGAAAAAAAGCTATACCCCTCTGCACTATAACCATCTATTTTTTTTACACAGCCTTTTAATGCCCAATCACTAATAGGGCGCAAGCGTCCTACAAGGGGTTTAACTACCCCATCGGTAATTCCAGCGCTCAATACTACACACAAGGATACACACCCAATTACAAGGGCTATCTGTATAAATTTACTACTATTCTTAACAACCATCAACAACAAGGTTATATAGAATGGTATCCACCAATATCCTTGTGTCAATGTTGTAGCCAGTTTGTCAACAAAAAAACTGCCACTGCCATTGAAGAAGAGAAGGCATGCCTTATCAATGTCATATAGTGTCTGGGAAACCATAAAGCACAACTATATTTTTTCTATATACGAAGATTTTATCCAACCTTCTCTTCCATCTGTAAGTTTGATACCATACCAGTCTCGAATGGATTGATCTGTAATATTTACCTTGGTTCCTTCGTGTAAAACAAATACATCTGTAGATGTTTGAGCGGGCGTTTTTTTCACATTTACTGTTGGTGAAATAACAATGGCCCCAGTTCTATGAGATAGCATCAGCAATTGCTGTTTTGCAAGAAACATACTACATAGGGATAGCACGAGAAAAAACATTGCTCCGTAAAACCCTATTTTTCTAAAGATTATCCGCGAACTAAACAAATAGCAAAGTATCAAAGACAAGGCCAATGCCATAGCCACTAATCCTGTTGTGGCCCACGAGTCTATGTTTATATAAAAAACGAGAGACTGATACCAGGTTTTAAAGAAGATTTGATCTTCAGGAACTATTCTATCTATGGTTTTATTTCTTGCAAATTTAAGATTGTGGCGAATATCTGCATCACCTGGATTCAACAAATGTGCCCGTTCGTAAGCGATAACAGCTTGAGTAATGTTATTTGTACGAAAATACGCATTTCCAAGGTTGTAATAAAGTTCTGCCGATTTATTGTTTTTTATCAATTCACTATAATCAACAATAGCCTGTTGATAGTTACCTTTTTTATATGCCATATCTGCATTTTCTTTGGTAACAGCATTCATCTGGCAAGCCATCATTAACGCAACTATCAAAGTTATCCCCTTTAGATGAAAGTGTTTCTTCTTATTCATTACGCTTTCTATTTCTATTATTGCAGTCATTGCCGATTCGAATGTCCTATTCATATTTCCCACTTGGTCTCCGGGAGCAAATCTTTCAAATTCGCATTCAGACAAAGCTTCAGTAAACTTTTGGATGGTACTATCGTCTACATTACGAGAGGCCAGCTCTTGTGAAATATTTTCACTAGACAACCTCTCTACGGGTATATTAAGTTTGTCGCCAACGTATCCCCACAAAGCTTTCAACACTTCGTCATAAAATTCGTCCGACTTTCCTTGAAGCATAAGTTTGTTAGCTTTGCGTAATTTTTTTGTTGCTATGCGATTAGCTTTTTTCCCCTTTATTCTTACAATGTCTGCATTTGATATTGCCCTTTTCCTAAAGACAATCAATAATGCTACGAATATCAATATTAAGCCTGTAAGACATACCCAATACGATACACTCTCAAAGAACAGTGAAGATGTTTTTTTAACTGTAAATGCACCTTCTTTTATATTATGGATATCTTGATCTTCTTGATTCGAAAAATCAGTAACACTTCCATTGCCTTTTTCTCCTTTAGCCACATGCAAGCTAAGCGCTGAAGTGGCTATAGTACGATACTGGTTGCTTTCGATGTCATAATACACAAGTTTAATAGGGGGGATTGTATAATCTCCTTGATTACGTGGAACTGCAAGAAAATCATAAATCATATTTCCCTCTAACCCTTTTGATGTAAGTTTGGTTTTATCGGTAACCTTTGCATCGTATTGGTCAAAATCTTTAGGAAATTCTACCACGGGTTGTTTAACGAGTTTCAAATTGCCATATCCTCCAACTACCACCCGTAAGTTAACGGGATTTCCTGATTTAATTTCTTTATTCTCTATTTGGGCAGAAATATTAAATCGCCCAACACCACCAGAGAAATTGGCAGGTTTTGAAGGTAGTGGCTCTACCATGACTGTCAATCCAGGAGCAACAATATCGCGTTTTACTTCAACATATCCTGAACCGCCATTGAAAAATGCCTCAAAAGGATCTACCGAACGGTTTTCTTGAACTACAATTCCATGAAAAGTTATACTTGGAATCTTTAGGTTTCCCGTCATTTGTGGATACATTATATATTGACTCCACGTTACGCACCTATAGGCACGCCCATTAACCCTTTCTATATGGAAACTTTTTTGTTGCGGCAATTTTATCTCTTGCGTATGGAAGCCTGTCAAATCTGGCATTTTTCCCTCTAGCTGAGTTAGTTCAAGAGTAGTATATACCTTATACGTCAACAATATGGGCTCTTGTTCATGTACCTTTTTCTTATTGGCACTAACCTTAATAAACAACTCATTGCCAGAAATTTTAGTTCCTGCTTCATGTAGAGTCGTATTATTACCATTATATGTATTATTGTTATTGCTACGTCCTTGCCCTGTAATGGTTATTTTTAGGGCTTGAGAAGCTATAGTTTTTCCATGTACTTTAGCATGAGCAGGCGGCACTGAATAGCTTCCCGCCTTATTGGCTGACAACGTGTAAGTATATGTGATAGAAGAAGCTGAGGTAGTATGCCCATTGACCATACTGAAACTTGACATTTTAGATGTATATGGACCAGCTATCACTTCCACCTCATCTGTTGAACGCATATTTGACCTAAAATCGTCTACATCTTGAGTTGTAATGGTATATGCTATTCTAAAATTTTCGCCAACACCTACTTTGGTTGGAGCAGAAACAGTTATCTGTTGTCCTCTACCAGTCAAAGACATACAAATACAGGTAACAAATAACAATAAATATCGTTTCATATCCTATTCGTTCTTAATTTCTTCTTGGTTTACAATTCACAAACGCACATCTTAACTACCAGTTTTTGTCCAAGTTTCGTTTTTGAGGTTTCTGCATCATCTTCTTCAGTCTTTGTTGCGTTGCTTTTTCCTCTTGAATAGCAGCATTAAGCAATTGTTCTGCATTGTCTTTGCTCATCTGCTTATTATCATTTTGCTTATTTTCTTTGTTCTTCTGTTGGTCGTCTTTGTTATTCTTCTGCTGATTATCTTTATTCTTCTGTTGGTTATTTTTGTTATTTTGCTTGTCATTTTGATTTTTTTGGTTCTTCAACAAGCGCTTGCATAACATGTAGTTATAGCGGGTTTCATTATCACTTGGATTGTTTCTCAAACTTTCTTTATAGGCTTCTATGGCCTCTTTATACATTTGGCGAGACTGACAAATAACACCTATATTATGATACGACTTAGACTTTCGTATCTTGTTAGTTTCTATTTTCCCCGCATATTCATACTGCTTTATTGCTGCTGAGTCTTTCTGCTGAGCTTGCAGGGCACATCCTAAGTTGTATATTGCTTGGGGATTACTGCCATTTTGAGCAATCGCCTTACGATACTCGGTTTCAGCTTTCGCATAATCGCGCTGACTAAAATGCCGATTTCCAATGCGTATGAATGTTCTATCATTCTGTGCTAACGAATTCCCCGTTAGCAACAACATAGCCACAAAAAAAACATATCGTAATCTCATTTCCGCTTAAACAAATTAATATTCCTAAATAGGGGATTCGACACTTCCAGCAAACAGGCTTCTACTATCAGAATAAGTATCGCCATTATTGCAAATATTTGGAACTGCTCTGAATATTCGCTATAAACAACACTATCAGAATCGCCTTTTTGCAATTTGCCGAGTTCACTATTTAGACGATTTTGAGCATCACTAGTATTATCAATATGTATGTAAATCCCATCACCCGCTTTAGCAAGGTCACGACACATTTTTTCATTTAGAGCCGACAAGACCGTCTTGCCCGTTCTATCTGTCATATATCCTCCTTCATCGGTGGGTACTGGAGCTCCATTTACATTTCCTACTCCCAAGATAAACACATTAATACCTTTCTTTCTTGCCGCTTTTACAGCTTCCATTGCCCCACCTTCGTGGTCTTCACCATCAGTTATCAAGACGATAGCCTTACCTACTTTTTCCTGTTGGGTAAAACTATGCATAGAGAGGTCTACAGCCTTGGCGATATCTGTACCCTGCGTATTGATAAGCGATGGCGTTATGCTCTGCAGAAACATTTTTGCAGACACATAATCACTGGTTATAGGCAATTGGACAAATGCATCTCCTGCAAAAACTACAAGTCCCACCTTGTCATTAGTAAAATTGTCAACAATATTTTCAACCATCAACTTGGCTTTGTCCAAACGTGAGGGAACTACATCTTGTGCTTTCATTGAGTTAGAAATATCCATAGCAATAACTATTTCTATTCCATTTCTTTTCTCATGAGATACTTTCGACCCCATCTGTGGGCGAGCCAACACTATAACCAATAAAATAAAGGCTAGAATACACAAACTGAATTTTACGATTGGCCTGTATCCCGATGCATTTGGCATAAGATACTTTACAAGTTGTATGTCGCCAAAAGTTTTTATTTTTTTATACCGCTGACGCCATACTACCAACCAGATTAATACGAATACAGGTACTAACCATAAAAGCCATAAATATGTAGAATCTTCAAATCTCATAGTTTTAAGGAATTCTTCTTAATACCGTTGTCCTTAATAATATCTCCAGTAATAGACAGATAATTGCTGCCAAGGCAAATGGTTGGTATGCCTCATATCGCTTGGAGAATTTCTTTACATCCATCTTTGATTTCTCCAGCTTGTCTATATCCTTGTATATCTGCTTTAGCTCTGCATTGTTTGTAGCACGGTAGAAATTTCCTTCTGTTGTTGCAGCAATGTCACTTAGCGTCTTTGTATCTATTTCTACGGGAATGTTGACATACTGTACTCCGCCTGCAACCATCATTGGATAACGAGCCACTTTGTTGGTTCCCACTCCGATAGTATACACTCTAATACCCATACTTTTTGCAATTTGCGCAGATGTCATAGGAGACAAATCACCCATATTGTTAGAACCATCGGTCAACAAGATAACAACCTTGCTTTTAGCTTTAGAGTCTTTTAGTCGTGAAACGGCGTTTGCCAAGCCCATTCCAACAGCTGTACCATCTTGAATCAATCCTCTTGCAGCAATATCAGTACGTACATTCTGCAACAAGTTGAGCAACGATTTATGGTCGGCGGTCATAGGGCATTGGGTAAAAGCCTCTCCAGCAAATATTGTTAGTCCAATATTGTCGTCCGGTCTGCCCGTAATAAACTCTGCGGCAACGTTCTTGGCTGCTTCTATTCTATTTGGTCGCAAGTCTTCTGCCAACATCGATGTTGATACATCCATAGCCAACATAATGTCTATACCTTCAACCTGTTTCTTGTCCCATGCATTGTATGTTTGTGGGCGAGCTAAAACTATTACTACAAGAATAAATGTGATACATCTAAGCACCATTGGCAGATTAATAATACGGACTCGCCAACTTTTTGGAGCATACTGGTATGCAAAAGTATCACTCATCCGTATTGTCGGCTCAGCTTTATGCCGATAAAGGAAATACCACAACACATATGGTATCAATAGGAGAAGTAAGAAAAAATATTCTTTGTTGGCAAATTCCATATTCAAATAATTAATTGCAACGCACTATAAATTATATAAGCAAGTAGTGCTATGATAAATACTGTCAGAGCCACAATAAGCCATTTTATAGTACTTCGTGTATTCTTTATCCGTTTATCTTCCACACTTAGCTGGGGAACTATGCGCTCTTCTGTTGGGAGATTTTCTTGTTTGGTTTGATCTATGAAATTGATTGCATTGACCAAATTTAAGTCGTTTTCATTGATAAGAGTCGAATATTTGGCAAACTTGACCAAATCGGCCGTCTTGAACAGTTCATTCAACTCTTCTATCATCTTCTTATCGCCATTCTGCTGTAAGCGTTCTATTATCTCAGACGAAGTCATCTCCATCGCATTAAACCCAAACCGCTCATCGATATATTGCCTTAGCGTATCTGTCAACTGCGTATAATAGGTCTTTTGATCTTCCGAACGTTCCAAATGCTCTGCCTTGATTTTCTTCATGGCTGACAATGCACGCTGATGAGGAAGAACTTTCTTTACTATCCTGATTTTTGTTATAATTGGCTTATTCTCACGTAACCTAAGATAGAGATAGAATATGCAACCAACCAAAACAACTATCAAAACGCTTAATAAGAAAAGTCCACTCCATTCGCTCCACAAAAAGGGATTTTCTTGTACTACCTTAGGTGGATAGAACTGATTAGGATGTATTGTATCCACATCAACAGCTATAACTTTTAAAGCCAATTGGTTAGCCACATAGCGTTTACCGTCCACATTAATCTTCATTCCAGGAATTGGATAAAGCTTTTCATCGAACGATGTTAATGTAAATATTTTACTTATTTTTATTTTGTTGTCATCCACTTCTGTGGTATCTGCATCAGAAACATTAACCACCTCGATGCCGGGCACCAAATACTGCGAAGGCTTAATATTAGGCCATTGCATTCTTGCATTTTTACGGGCAGTCACCATGACTTCAAGATTTGTCTGTTGCCCAACAAGTATGCTAATTGAATCAATTTTTGCTTCAACATTTACCTGTGCCAATGAGCTGGTGCTCACTAGAAGATAACATATAAATAAAAACAAATATCTAAAATACATAAATTATATTTTCAACATTCATTATTTAGCTTCGTCCGCGCTGTGCAAATAACAGCATAAGTCCACGAACAAAATCTTCGTTTGTGGCGATAGATATCCAGTCTACATTACACTTAACAAAAGTTTGCTTCAGTGCAACTTCTCTTTGTTGCCAATAAGCAGCATGGGCTTGTCTTAGTTTTCTACTCGAAGTGTCTATGTAGGTTTCATGGCCTGTTTCAGAATCTACAACCTTCAATAGGCCTACATCTGGCAGACTTTTGGCACGTACATCGTAAATCTGTATTGCAACAACGTCATGCTTCTGACTGCAAATTTGCAGCTGTGACTGGAATTCATTCCGTGTATAGAAATCACTCAAAACAAACGCAGTACAACGATGTTTGGCTACACGGGTAAGAAATTCTATTGCCATGCCTATATCTGTACGTTTGCTCGTTGGGGTAAAATCAAGCATTTCTCTTATCACATATAATATATGTTTGCGCCCTTTCTTCGGTGGGATATATTTTTCTATATGGTCAGAGAAGAATACCACTCCTATCTTATCATTGTTCTGAATAGCGCTAAATGCTAAAGTGGCTGCTATTTCTACAACCATCTCTCGCTTTAATTGGTGCGATGTTCCAAAGTCAAGCGAACCCGATACATCTATAAGGAGCATTACTGTAAGTTCGCGTTCCTCTTCAAAAACTTTTACATAGGGACGATGAAAACGCGCTGTAACATTCCAGTCAATGTCTCGCACGTCATCGCCATATTGGTATTCGCGCACTTCAGAAAATGCCATTCCCCTACCCTTGAAAGCAGAATGGTATTGACCGGCAAAGATATTCTGACTTAGTCCGCGAGTCTTGATTTCTATCTTCCTGACTTTCTTTAAAATATCAGATGTTTCCATCAAGGAACCTCTACTTTATTGATGATTTTTGATACTATTTCTTCGGCTGTAACATTGTTGGCTTCAGCTTCGTAGCTCAGTCCTACTCGATGGCGTAGCACATCATGGACTACTGCCCGTACATCTTCGGGGACTACATAGCCACGATGCTTGATAAATGCATAAGCTCGCGAAGCTTTGGCAAGATTGATACTTGCGCGAGGACTACCACCAAAAGTAATCAGTTCAGAAAGTTCTTTCAAATTGTAACGCTCTGGATAACGCGTTGCAAAAATTATATCTGCAATATATTGTTCTATTTTCTCATCAATATACACTTGATTTACCACTTCTCTGGCTCTGATTATTTCATCAGCAGTTACCACAGGTGTTACCTTAGGCATTTCTCCCGCAAGATTTTCACGCATAATCTTTTTTTCCTCCTCAAGCGTAGGATAGTCTATGATAACTTTTAGCATGAAACGGTCTACTTGAGCTTCGGGCAATTGGTAAGTACCTTCCTGCTCAATAGGGTTTTGGGTTGCCATAACAAGGAATGGAGTTGGCATCTTAAATGTCTTGTCTCCAATTGTTACCTGATGCTCTTGCATAGCCTCAAGCAGAGCACTCTGAACTTTTGCCGGAGCACGGTTAATCTCATCGGCCAGCACAAAGTTGGCAAATACAGGTCCTTTCTTTACTTGGAAAGTCTCTTCTTTCTGACTATAGATCATTGTACCCACCACATCGGCCGGTAACAGGTCTGGGGTAAATTGAATTCTGCTATATTTGGCATCAATTAATTGAGAAAGCGTTTTTATAGCCAATGTCTTTGCCAACCCTGGCACACCCTCTAACAAAATATGACCATCACTCAGCAGGGATATAAGGAGCGAGTCTACTAAATGTTTTTGTCCTACTATTACACGATCCATACCTGTCACCAAATTAGTGACAAAGGTACTTTGTTGTTCTATCCGCATATTAAGTTCACGGATGTCAATAGCTTCTGCCATAATCTATTTTTTAATGTTTTATGTGCAAAAGTACTACAAAACAAAGACAACTCCGAAAGATAGTTTCTAAATAATATTAAAAAAGAGAAAATAAAAACATTATTTTACATACCCTAAGAAACTTGGAAAATATAGAGAAATGCTTCTAAACCACAAATATCAAGGGGTGTTCTTAAGCCCCGCTTACAATGATTTCGTCAACTAAATCATAAAATCTGCCGAAAACACAAATACTCCATAACTCGCCGATATTGAAGTTAATTCAATGACTTAAATTGCCTATATTCCTATTATGAACTGCACCCCAAAAGTCAATACAAAACTTTTGGGGTGCCATTTTCTTTATAAATGTTTTTTGGCTAAAAGCGATTTATCAAATTGCACTATTGATAGGCATGTTAGCCAAACATTAAGCCGAGTAAACTTATTGCCGAGAGTAAAGCCAACCACCCCCACCATCGTGTAAGTGTTCCTTTTTTTCTTAAATACGGGATGCAAAGAGTAATAATAAAAATGCAAAATTCAAGTCCGGCCCCTATTATTGGAGTGAAAACAAAGAATGACAAGATATCAATTGCAATAATAACAACAAGCCATATAACCGTGATGAAAAAACGTAGAATGTTGCTAAAACATCCACCATTATCATCTTTATTTTCTTTGCCCATGTATAACTCTTCGGCTTTATCTAGCGCAATGTCTTTTCCTTTGGATATTGCTGCGTCTTTAGCTTTATCGACTAAAAAATCTGTAATAATTCCCATGAAAAATAAATTTAATTTTATCTTTAATCATTCATTGCTGAAAGCATTTTTTGTTGAATCCTAAGAAATCTATTCATTTGTGTTGTAGTCATATTACCCTTAACTTCTTTTAGTTGGTCGTCTAATTCTTGAGCTTTGCTCAGTAAACCAGCGTATTCTGCCATTGCAGACATATCACCATTGGCTGCTTTCTTCATAAATTTAATGTATTTGTCCACATATTCGCTATAAGTTTTAAGAAGATCGTCAATGTCGCCGCTTGATATGTCATCGGATGTAATATCTGTTTCAGATTCGACATCCGCTTCATCGCCCGTCTCTTCATCTTCTGAATTTACAGAGGTATTGTCGACACTATAAGCCTGTTCTTTGTAAAAATAGACATTCTTCAAGTCTATATTTGTAGCATCGCTCATGATTTTTTTATATAAATCATCATTACAGAAATTGTTTTGGAATGTAAATTCTTCCTCATCACCTTCTGTACAT
>CAVHVH010000082.1:7977-10657 GCA_963639385.1 Oscillospiraceae bacterium | reverse complement strand
GAATAGCCAAGTCATTACTAAAATGTCCTTTCAATTGTGATATCGCGATTCTGTGACTTGCTTGATTGGCTGAGGCAATCAAATCTGCAACGGCTTCTGCTTGACTTAGATCGATTTTCCCATTAAGATAGGCTCGCATGGTATATTCTCCAGGTTGAGCTTGGCGACACCCATTTTCAATAAGAAGTCTAAGAATTGAAGAGGCTATATAAGATGATCCGTGACAGGAAATTTCTATAGAATCTTCTCCTGTATATGAGTAAGGTGTTCGGAATACACTAACAAGAACTTCGTCAATGATTTCTCCTTTTTTATCAACTATATTGCCAAAATGAATTGTATGTGTATGTGCGGATGTTAGTGGACTGTTATTTTTTTGTTTGAAAATTTTGTCACAGATGTCAATTGCATGTATGCCGCTTATTCTAATGAGTACAATGGCTCCACCTGTTGGTGTGGCCATCGCACAAATCGTATCATTTTTCATTAATGGTTTGATAAAAATGTATTTAAATATTAAAGGTTTTGAACACCGCTTATTTTACTTAATTATAGATAGTTTTGTTGTCTTTCTGTAACTTTGTCTGAAGGGCAATATTATGTATTTTAAGAGAAGTTCTAAACAATATCATTGTTAGTTCTTATTTTATTATTGGACGGAGTTTTTTTAATATCAGTATTTATAGTCAGGATTCGTATTCTGTACGAATTTCTAGTTGATAGAGTAATTTCGTTCATTACAACAATGCATATGAAAAATGCCAAACTATCGAATTATCTTAGGTCTAAATGACTATATTCTATCAAGTACTTTAATGATAAGTTGATCTATAGAGTTTTTGTAGTTGGCATTGGCATTCTTAGCCATTCTATTAGCAATAACCATACAACAAGTCATAGCTTTATGTCCCATTAGTGCAGAGAGACCGGCAAGGGCACTTGATTCCATTTCAAAGTTGGTTATGCGTAAATCACCATAGGTAAATTTCTCTATTTTCTCATTCTGATTTGGATCTGCCAGCGGTATTCTTAGTTCTCTTCCTTGAGGTCCGAAAAATCCGCCACATGCAATGGTAATACCTCTTACCATGTCATCTGCAGCGATCTTTTCTATCAATTCTTTGTTTCCGTCTATTACATATGGGGCACAGAGTAGGGGATTCCAGTTCATATGTTTTTTGAAAGCATCTTCAAGTGCTAAATCGCATACTTCGTTACGACCTGCATAAAAATTTAATAAGCCGTC
This sequence comes from Oscillospiraceae bacterium, assembly GCA_963639385.1. Classification (GTDB taxonomy): domain Bacteria; phylum Bacteroidota; class Bacteroidia; order Bacteroidales; family Bacteroidaceae; genus Prevotella. The sequence continues at coordinate 9,411 of CAVHVH010000082.1, read as the reverse complement.
AAATCCTATACTTTTAACGCTAGCAATGAATGTGCCAACGGGTGTGTATGGTTGAAGACCTCCACATGTGCCAATGCGGACAAAAGTAAGTTGTTTGAAGGTTTCATTCTCGTTTCTTGTCTTGAAATTGATGTTAGCGAGGGCATCCATTTCATTTACGACAATATCAATGTTGTCACACCCTATACCTGTACTTTGTGCTGTAATTCGCTTTCCTTTATAAGTGCCAGTGACGGTTTTAAATTCTCGATTTTCAATTTCGCATTCTCTAGTTTCAAAATGTGAAGCCACAAGTTCTACTCTTCCAGGGTCTCCAACAAGAATAATTTTCTCTGCTAATTGTTCAGGTTTGACGTGGAGGTGGAATACACTTCCATCGTTATTGATAATTAATTCTGATTCTGCAAAATATTTCATAATATTCAATTGTTAATAAGTTTATTTTCTGAGTTTCTAATAGCCTTTTCGGTTTTTTCAATTGTTTTGTATAATTGTTCTATTTCTTGTTCTTTAGTAATTATATCTGCATTCATTCTCGTTTTTTGTTCTTTTGTGCAGGTCCTATAATATTGCCTTGTTTTATTAAGTTCATCTGCTCTTTTCAGATATAATGCCTTTTGGCCGTTTAGTAATAAAAATTTCTGTCTATTAACCTTGTTCTTAAAGTTATTCAAACTATGGTAGACAGTCTTGTCATTGATTATGAAATTAAAACTATCTTCTTTCGATTTTTCGGCCAAGCGTTTAAGAAGATTATTTCTACGTTGTAAAGCTTCTTCTTTATCTCCAAATTTCCAAGTTGTTGAAATGCTCTGTATATTGGCATATGCTTTCAATTCCACATCAGAAAGGTTGTCATCCTCAAAATTTTTTCGGATTGGCGATGGACTAAAAGTATAAATACATACTTTATCCTTTGGTTGGTTGCGGTCGCTTACCAACCATCCAATATTGTCAAATTCGTCAATCGCTAAGAAATAGTCATTTGCTTTAGAATTGAACGGAAAACCATAATTCTGTGGTTCGTAAAATTTTCCGGTTTCACTGTCGAATGTGGTAGTGAAAATATCATATCCTCCAACACTTTTTGTTCCTTTGGCAGAAAAAAAGAGTGTGACACCATCAGACATTACAAATGGGTAATTAATGTTTTGAAAGGTAGAATCTATACCTGCTAAAGGTGTGCTCAGCCCCCATTTTTCGCCCAACCAGTCTATGCGACAGAGTTTGCTCACATTCATTATGTCCTGTTCTACATAATAAGCTTGGTCTCCAAATTCGTTGATATATACAAATGTAGAATCATTCGTATTACCGAATTTATTGAAAAAGCGTTGATAAGATATAACTTTTCCAGATTCTGAATTAAGTGGTATTTTTGTTATAAAAGAGTCTTTGTCAACGATTAAACTGTCAATAAACATTATTTTTGCA
>CAVHVH010000082.1:2298-7847 GCA_963639385.1 Oscillospiraceae bacterium | reverse complement strand
TCATAAAAACAAGACAGACGGCACATACAATCAATACAAATGCAGCTATATGATTCCAATGTAGATTCTGTCCTTGGAACAAGATATTGGCTATGATGGCGAATACTAGCAGACTGATACATTCTTGAATGACCTTAAGTTGTACTAAAGAGAATGGGCCGCCATTTCCGTTGTAGCCTATTCTGTTGGCTGGAACTTGGCAGCAATATTCTAAAAAGGCGATAGACCATGAAAATATTATCACGCCTATTAGAGGCCAACTTTTACTTATTCCCATTTGCTGTATTCTCAGATGTCCGTACCAAGCCAAGGTCATAAAAAAATTACTGAGAATAAGTAGAATGATAGTATATAAGCCGTTCATGCCGCCTTTTTATATATTTTTTGTGGTGATTCCTTTTAGCCAAGCCCCCATATTTTGGGCAGCTTTTCGGCCGTCTCCCATAGCCAAAATAACTGTAGCACCGCCTCTTACGATATCTCCTCCAGCATATAATTCACGGCGATTGCTCTGCATTTTCTCATTAACGACAATGGTGTTTTTGCGGCCAAGTTCTAAACCTTCAATAGATTTTGGTACAAGTGGGTTGGGTGAAACTCCTATAGCTACAATTACTTGATCACATTCAATTGTAAGGGTTTCTCCTGTTGTGATAGAACTTCGTCGGCCACTAGCGTCGGGTTCTCCTAATTGCATTATATCCAAAACTGCACCTTTTACGCATCCGTTTTCGTCTGCCAAATATTTTTGCGGGTTATGTAGTGTTAGGAATTTTATACCTTCTTCCTTGGCATGCTTTATCTCTTCACGTCTAGCTGGCATCTCATTCTCAGAACGTCGATAAACCAATGTCACTTCTGCACCAAGTCGCTTTGCTGTTCTACATGAATCCATGGCAGTATTTCCTCCGCCAACTACTAATACCTTCTTGCCAATATTTATTGGCGTGTCTGTCAGAGGATTGGCAGCATCCATCAGATTTACACGTGTAAGGTATTCATTTGAAGACATGATGTTAATATAATTTTCGCCTGGTATATTCATAAAATTGGGCAACCCTGCACCAGATGCAACAAATATACCTTTAAATCCATTTTCTTCAAGTTGCTCTATTGTAATAGTCTTTCCGATAATGCAATCGGTTTGGAACTCTACTCCCATTTTACGAAGATTGTTGATTTCAATATCTACGATTTTATTTGGAAGTCGGAATTCTGGGATTCCATATTTTAGTACACCTCCGATTTCATGCAAGGCTTCAAATACGTGTACTTTAAATCCTTGCTTTGCCATTTCTCCTGCAAAGCTCAGGCCAGCAGGTCCAGAACCGACTACTGCAACTTTTATGCCGTTTGCAGGCGATATGTTGGGCAAAGCTATATTATTGTTTTCACGTTCATAATCAGCAACAAATCGTTCGAGATATCCTATTGCTACTGCAGGTTCATTCATTTTAAGATGAATACATTTGCTCTCACACTGTTTCTCTTGGGGACAAACTCGTCCACATACTGCTGGTAGGGAAGAAGTCTGTTTTAGAACTTTGGCTGCCCCCAAGAATTCTCCACGTTCTATATTTTTAATGAATGCAGGTATGTTAATATTTACGGGGCATCCTTCTACACATCCAGGTTTTGCACAATCTAAACAACGTTTAGCCTCTTGCATGGCCATCTCTTTAGTGAGGCCTTTATTTACTTCTTCTAGACGTGTTGTAGCTCTATAGTTAGCATCCAATTCTGGCATTACCACTCTATCTATGGCTTTGCGCTCTTTGGCTGTTTTTGATTTTCGCAATTCTTGACGCCACGGAGCATCTCGCTCAACTAGATTGTTTATGTCAGAACAGTCGTTATGCTTACCAAGAGGCTTGGGAGTCTCATGTACATCGGCATCACCTACTTGATGTGTAGTGTGCTCAGCAAAGTGTTCCATCTCTTTGCATTCGGCAGACTTAAATGTGCCCATGCGCTTGAGCATTTCATCCCAATCCACTTTATTTCCATCAAATTCAGGACCATCAATGCATACAAATTTAGTTTCCCCTCCAATAGTAAGTCTACATGCTCCACACATTCCAGTTCCGTCTACCATAATGGTATTGAGTGAAACTTCATTGAGAATGTTATATTTTTGTGCCATTAGCGAGCAAAATTTCATCATAATAGGAGGACCTATCGCAAGAATTTTGTCTACGTGCTCACGCTGGATAATCTTTTCCATGCCAACGGTTACTACACCTTTATTTCCCCAGGATCCATCATCTGTCATAATAACCACTTCGTCAGAATATTTGGTTACTTCTTCGGTCATTATTACCAGTTCTTTTGTGCGTCCAGCCAAGACGGAAATAACCTTGTTTCCAGCTTTTTTGAGAGCTGTAAGTATTGGTAGAATTGCAGCAATGCCAATACCTCCTCCAGCGCACAGCACAGTTCCGTAATTTGCGATTTTTGAGGGCGTTCCTAATGGACCTACAACATCTTCTATATATGCTCCAGGTTCTAGTTGGCAAAGCTTAGTAGAAGATAGTCCCACTTCTTGTACCACAAGAGTTAGAATGCCTTTTTCTGCATTAGACATGGCAATAGTATAGGGAACTCGTTCGCTGTTTTTATCTACACGGATAATTATGAAATTACCTGGTTTGCAACTTTTGGCAATTAACGGAGCCTCTATCTCAAGACAGAAAACCTTTTCTGAATATTGTTTTTTGGAAATAAGTTTGAACATGGTAAATGCTAAGATGTTTTGTTATAAATGGGGAAGGGCATTAAGCCCTCCCCCCATGGCTATATTGTTATTTAGAAATTCTTTTCATCGAGAATTTCGAAACCGCAATAGGGCACGAGTACTCGAGGTACGCGAATGCCATTTGCTTCTTGGTTGTTCTCTATAATGGCAGCAACTATACGGGGAAGTGCCAATGCTGAACCATTGAGAGTATGGCAAAGTTCTATTTTTTTGTTGTCATTGCGGCGATAACGGCAATGTAAACGGTTGGCTTGATAGCTTTCAAAATTTGAAACAGAAGATACTTCTAACCAGCGTTTTTGTGCAGCGCTCCATACTTCAAAGTCATAGCATATAGAAGATGTGAAACTCATATCTCCACCGCAAAGACGCAATATGTGGTAAGGTAGCTCAAGTTTCTTCAAGAGGCCTTCTACATGTTCTAACATTTCATTTAGACTTTCGTATGAGTGCTCAGGAGTATCTATACGTACTATTTCTACTTTGTCAAACTGATGCAGACGATTAAGTCCTCGCACATCCTTGCCATAGCTTCCTGCTTCACGGCGGAAGCATGCTGAATAGGCACAACGCTTGATAGGCAAGTCATTTTCTTCTAATATATTGTCTCTAAAGAGATTTGTTACAGGAACTTCTGCTGTGGGAATAAGATAGAGGTTGTCCAAGTTGGCATGATACATTTGCCCCTCTTTGTCAGGTAACTGTCCTGTCCCACAACCACTAGCTTCGTTTACAACATAGGGAGGTTGAATTTCTAGATATCCACTCTTGCGAGCTTCGTCAAGAAAGAACGCTTCAAGAGCACGTTGAAACCGAGCCATCTTACCAATGTAGACAGGAAAGCCTGTCCCCGTAATTTTGACTCCAAGGTCAAAATCTACTAAATTGTATTTCTTAAGCAAATCCCAATGGCATGGTGCATTCTCAAGAAGATTGGGAATAATGCCTCCTTCTTTTACAACTACATTGTCTGCAGCGTCTTTTCCTTCAGGTACATCGTCGTTTGGAATATTGGGTATGGTTAGCAGAATTTCTGTCATGTCCTGCTGCGCCTTCTCCATTATTTCTTGCAGAACTTTATCAGTGCATTTAAGTTCTGCCACTTTGTCTTTGATGGCGTTGGCTTCTTCTTTTTCTCCGTTTTTCATCAACAGTCCAATTTTTTTAGACAACTGGTTTTGTTGTTGTTTGTTGTTGTCTAATTGCTGTTGGGTTTCACGGCGTAGCTTGTCGTATTCCAATACCTTTTCGATAGCTTCTCGAGCGCCATTGAAGTGTTTTTTCTCCAATCCTCGCACTACGCGCTCTGTTTCTTCACTGATAAGTTTTAATGTAAGCATAGCTTATTTATATATAAAAATATGTATATCTATTGCAGCAAAGTTACTAATAATAGTTGAAAATAACAAATAATAACAACTCTCTTTAACCATATATAAAAATAAGCTGGCAAAACATAGATTATGCCAGCTTTTACGGTTGTTTTCTTCTCGTTACTTTATTATTCCAAGTTCCTTGAAAGACTTCTTTAAAATCTGCACTCCTCGTTCTACTTGTTCTTGTGTATGAGATGCCATAAGAGCAAATCTTACGAGTGTGTCTTGTGGAGCACAAGCTGGTGGGATAACAGGGTTGATAAAGACGCCATTATCAAAGGCTAATTTGGTTACTTTGAATGTTTTGTCAATATCGCGAACATAAAGAGGAATAATGGGACTTTCGGTGTCGCCAATCTCAAATCCTTCTTCTCTGAATCGTTTCAAGGCATAGTTTGTTACATTCCAAAGATGTTCTATGCGTGTAGGTTCTTCCTGAAGAATGTGTAGGGCTTCAAGGGCGGCAGCTGTTGCTGCGGGGGTATCGCTGGCACTGAAGATATAAGTGCGGCAACTATGCCGTAAATAGTTGATGGTGTCTGCATCGCCAGCAATAAAGCCACCGATTGATGCTAGACTCTTAGAGAACGTACCCATAATTAGGTCTACCTCGTCTGTTAAACCAAAATGGTCGCAAACACCTCGACCTTGCTTTCCGAATACACCCAATCCGTGAGCTTCGTCTACCATCAAAGAGCAATTGTATTTGTGTTTGAGTTCTACTATTTCAGGCAATTTAGCCAAATCACCTTCCATAGAGAATACACCATCTACTACTATAAGTTTAACGGATTCTTGAGGCAATTTCTGTAAGACACGCTCCAAATCTTCCATATCGTTGTGCTTGTAATGGAGCTGTGTAGCAAATGACAAGCGACGCCCGTCAACAATACTAGCGTGGTCGCGATCATCGCAAATTATATAATCTCCACGGCCAACTACCATTGCTATTACGCCTGCGTTTACAGAGAAACCAGTAGCAAAACATAAAGCATCATCTTTATGTTCAAACTCGGCGAGTTCTTTTTCTAGTTGAACATGAATGTCAAGAGTACCATTTAAAAAACGGCTTCCGGCGCATCCGGATCCGTACTTGTCAAGTGCCTTGTGGGCTGCTTCGATGACTCTTTCGTCACCAGTAAGCCCCGTATAGGCGTTTGAGCCAAACATCAAAACCTTGTGGCCGTCCATCTCAACTTCTGGACCTTGCTTGCTGGTTATTGCACGGAAATATGGATACACACCTGCAGCCATATATTTCTGTGGCTCACGGTATTTTTTATACCTTTCTTGTAATTGTCCCATTTTAAACTCTCGTTTTTAGTCAAAATTCTTTGCAAAGTTACAAAAAAACTTTTAGAATAGTGAAATTTGGCGACAAATAATAATTTTTGATAAAAATAAGGCAAGTCTAAAGA
>CAVHVH010000082.1:0-2288 GCA_963639385.1 Oscillospiraceae bacterium | reverse complement strand
TAAAGAAATTTATCTGAAGCTTTTTGTATTTTTGCATCAAAGATTCATTTATGAAGTTGAAAGCCTTGTTCATAATGAACCCTATATCGGGTACTTCTGACAAAAATAGTATTGCACCATTGATCGATAAATATATTAATGGCGATAAATTCGATTGGCAAATTCGAGTTACAGAGTATGCCGGTCATGCTGTGGAATTGGCCAAACAGTGTGTGCGAGATGGCGTAGATATATGTGTAGCTGTCGGGGGCGATGGTACAGTTAACGAGGTAGGACGTGCTATTGTACATTCGCATACGGCTCTCGGTATTATTCCATGTGGTTCAGGAAATGGTTTGGCACGTCATTTAATGATACCTATTAATATACGTAAGGCAATAGAGATTATTAATACTTGTCAGATTCGTCAGCTTGACTACGGTATTATAAATGGTTATCCGTTTTTTTGTACTTGCGGTATGGGGTTCGATGCGTGTATAAGTCATAAATTTGCAGAAGCAGGTAAGCGTGGCCCTATAACTTATGTTCAAAAGGTGCTGGAAGAGGGTTTGAAGTATCAACCTGAAACGTATGAGATATGCGATGAGAATGGCTCGGCTACATACAAGGCTTTTTTGGTTTCTTGTGCCAATGCTTCGCAATATGGGAATAACTGCTATATTGCGCCTCAAGCGTCAATGAGCGATGGGCTTATGGATGTAATTATTATGGAGCCGTTTGATCTTATAGAGGCTCCTCAGATCAGTATAGACATGTTTAATAAGACTCTTGATCAAAGTTCGAAGATTAAGACCTTTAAAACGAAACACTTATTTATACGTCGCTCTAAACCGGGTATGATACATTTTGATGGCGATCCTGTTATGACCGATGCTAATGTGGAGGTGCAATTACAGGAAAAAGGCATCAATATCATAGTGAATCCTTTTGCTGACAAAAGTAAGCGTAAACCAAACGCTATTCAAAGTGCAGCGGCACAAATATTTAATGAGATCAATATAGTACGCGATGATCTGTCCAAACAGGGACGTCATGTTTTGGCACTTAGTAAAGTGTTGCAACGCCGACTTAATATTTGATAATATGAGAATAGGTGATGAAATAGGTATGTTGCAAAAGTGTGTGGCTATTTTAGATAAAAGTCGTTAGTTAGTTCTTTATACCATGTAGAACGTTCGTTGCCGACCATAAGAGTGTGGCATTGTTCTTCGTATTTCTTAGGATGTTGCTTTCCCAATGTAAGCAGTATGCGTTTGGCATTCTTTTTTTCGGTAGTTTTAATATATGTTTTTTTTTGAATAAAGAAACCGACAATATGACATTCAGCTAAGAATGCAGCTGATTGATCTGTTGGTATAATTATTGATAATATTCCATTTGGAGTCAGCAATCGATATCCGTGTTTGAATAGCGCTTGTGGAGATAACAAACAGGTGTGGCGGGCTATAGTCCGCCTTTGGTCGGGGCATTTGAGTGATTCTACGAAGAACGGAGGGTTACACACAAGGCAATCGTATAGGTGCGAAGGTGTGTATTCCTGTAAGTCAGAAATATAAACATTGATTCGTGATGCAAAATTGCTGTGCTTTATATTGCTTTCGGCTTGAACGCATGCGGTTCTATCGATATCTATGCAGTCTATTGTAGCGTTTGGAAATCGTTGTGCCATCATGAGGGCTATAATCCCCGTACCTGTGCCGATATCCAATATTCTTTTCCCTCCTTCTGCCCAGCTTCCTAATAACACTCCATCGGTACCAACTTTCATAGCACATAAGTCTTGCTCTATGGTAAACTGTTTGAATGTAAATGATTTTTTCATTTTTAAGTGGAGGCTGAAGAAAACTATCTTTAGTTGTAAAATGGTATTTTATTTTTTCGCGACTTTAAAAATGAGTAGTTTTGGCAATTTTACCCATTTCCTGTTTCTTGCAATTTTTAGAGAGCTACCTTTGAGCTGTTTTAAGGTGTAGTTGCCATCTTTGTTTCTAGTAAATTCTGCTTTTAGGTCTTCGCTACCATAGTCGTTGACCATACTCAATTCGGCTGAATTATCATTGCTATTGATTTTTGCGTCTGTAATCAACCATTTACGGCCATCCTTGTAATCACCTAGATACCCTGGCATTTCGCCAAATATTTCTTGGCCAGGAACAACTATTTTGTTCTCGTACAAATTAATTACTAGATAAATATTGTATTCTTCATTAAAAAAATGCCCGTCGAAATAACGATGCTGGGCGTGAGCTCCAAGTAGGTTTAGAAACATTAGTGAAACTACGCATATT
>CAVHVH010000081.1:0-10794 GCA_963639385.1 Oscillospiraceae bacterium | reverse complement strand
GGGCAGGTATGGTATATGCCGACAGTAGGGTCGTGGTTTCTGACGGGCACATAGAGCCCCACCCGGTTATAGATTACCAAAAAGGAGCCTTGCGCGATGATTTTGACTTTGGTCCGGCGGTACTTGTGCGCACCTCTCTGCTCAAGGAATATATAGAACGTTTGCCAGAGACAACCGCCTATAAGTGGGCCGGATGGTACGACCTTAGGCTCTTTATATCGAGAAAGGCAGAAATAGTACACCTTAACGAAACTTTATATACATGGACGCTTACCGACTGCAGAAAAAGCGGTGTGCGCCAGTTTGACTATGTAGATCCGCGCAACCGAGACCGGCAGATAGAGATGGAGACAGCTGTGACCAAGCATCTTGATGCTATAAGTGCGCTGGTAGATACCCAGCACTATGACTCGATAGACTTGGACGAACAGGACTTTGATGTTGAGGCCACAGTAGTGATACCAGTTTATAATAGATGTCGTACCATAGCTGATGCCGTAGAGTCAGCACTCGGTCAGCAAACCAAGTTTGCCTACAATGTAATTGTGGTAGACAACCACTCTACCGATGGTACTACAGCCATACTGGCAGATATGGCCCAGCGCGACAATAGACTGGTGCATATTATACCAGACCGTACCGACCTAGGTATAGGTGGGTGTTGGAATACCGCTGTGGGTGACAGTCGTTGCGGTCGTTTCGCCGTACAGCTTGACAGTGATGATTTGTATGCTTCGCCAACTACGCTGCAACGCATAGTTGATGAATTCCGTAGTCATCCTTCAGCCATGATTATCGGCTCTTACCGCATGTGTGACTTTAGTCTTAACACACTGCCGCCTGGTATTATAGACCATCGCGAATGGACGGACAATAACGGACCAAACAACGCTCTGCGCATTAATGGATTGGGCGCACCGCGCGCATTCTTTACTCCTGTGGCACGCGAAATAAGGTTTCCCAATACCAGTTATGGCGAAGACTATGCTATGGGACTTGCCATAAGTCGTCGGTATCGCATAGGTCGTATTTATGATGAACTTTATCTTTGTCGCCGGTGGGAGGGTAACACTGATGCCGCTTTGAGCATAGACAAGCAGAATGCCAATAATCTGTATAAAGACCGTCTGCGTACTATAGAGCTCGAAGCACGTTGCCAACAGAACCTTGCTGCTGATTATACCACCAATGCTGAGTTAGAACGTTTTGTAGACCGGCAGTTGGAACAATGGGCAGATGCACGTCAGCGCTACCGCGACCTAAACCACGTAGAACTGCGTAACCTATGTTGCGGTGAAACGATGTTGCAGGTACAGTTCAACCCAGCTCGTATGGTGTCTACCGGGGCACGTATAGATGCAAAAAGTTTGGCCACACGCCGTTGCTTCCTTTGTGCTAACAACCGCCCAAAAGAGCAAATGGCCAAGAAACTAGACAAAGACTTTACCCTTTTGGTAAATCCATATCCAATACTTCCCGTTCATTTTACCATACCTCTAAATCAGCATCGTCCCCAGCACATACATCATTGTTATGATGAAACTTACCGTATGCTAAGCCACTATCCGCAACTTACAGTATTCTATAATGGTCCGCGGTGTGGAGCATCTGCACCAGACCATACTCATTTGCAAGCTATATGCTCGGGCGTTCTGCCACTGCAGGTATCTTGGTCGCGATTGGCTTGTAATAAAGAGACACTGTTTGAAGTGGATAGCGAGAATTATATCTGTGCCGTTAAGGGATATGCTGTGCCGTTATTGGCTATAATTAGTACCAATGCTACTGCCAGTCGTGCCCTGTTCAAGCGCATCTATAAGGCCATGCCGGTAGACAAAGAGGGTGGCGAACCTATGATGAATATTGTTTCGTGGCTGCAGGGCAAGAGCCATGTCACCATAATTATACCACGTGCCAAACATCGTCCCTCTTGCTATTTGGCCGAAGGAGATGCTCAGTATCTTATAAGTCCAGGGGCCATAGATATGGCCGGACTTATAATAACTCCACGCAGGGAAGATTATGAACGTATAAGTGCCGAAATAATAGCCGGCATACTTGGCGAATGTGGCGTCTCGGCCGAAGTATTTGCCCAAATTACATCGCATATAACAGCCTCAAATGCAGCGTTGTCCTCTGTAGGTGGGCCAGTAGTAGCGGTAGGTATAGTAAGTGCCAAGCGCATTTGTTTTGAGCTCAACGCACCATATATGGCTAAAGACCATTTGATAGAAGGCTGTCAAGAAGTGGAATTCTCAGAAGGTGGAATAAGTTGGAATGGTAATTTATATAGTCAGCTTACTTTTCATCCACAAAGTGAAGATGCCTCGTTTGCCCTCAACGATGTAACCATCGGGGTAAATTTCCATTGGGAACGTACCGAGACTCAGGTATTTGCAGGCACGTTAAGATTGGTGGTCGAAGAAGACAAAATATGTGCTATCAATGAGTTGCCAGTAGAACGTTATCTAGAGAGCGTTATATCGAGCGAGATGAGTGCCACTTCGAATATAGAACTGCTGAAAGCCCATGCGGTAATATCGCGTTCGTGGCTTCTTGCGCAGATGAATAAGCGTCAACAACTTGATAGTAGTAACAACTCGGGGTTCTTCTCTTTTGTAAAGACCGATGACGAACTCATACGCTGGTATGACCGTGAAGACCATACCATATTCGATGTGTGTGCCGATGACCATTGCCAGCGTTATCAAGGTATCACCCGTGAAACCAGCGACAAGGCACGCAGGGCTGTAGCCGATACTGGTGGCCAAATACTGCAGTACGATGGCGAGATATGCGATGCGCGCTTCTCTAAATGCTGTGGCGGCATAAGTGAGCGCTATCGTTATTGTTGGGAAAATATAGACAAGCCTTATCTTATGGCCGTACGCGACAATGCCGAGGGGGTAAAATCGATCATGGTGTCGCCCGATCTTACAATAGAGGCCAATGCAGAAGACTGGATACGTAAGAGTCCTGATGCATTTTGCAATACAAACGATTCGAAAATACTGTCTCAGGTACTCAATGATTATGACCAGGAAACTAAGGACTTCTATCGCTGGCGCGTACATTATACCCAACAACAGTTGAAGCAGCTGATAGCCAATCGGTTGAAGATGGAAATGGGCGATATTGTTGCTTTGGAGCCTTTGGAACGTGGTGCTAGCGGTCGTATATCCCGTTTGCGTATAGTAGGGACCCAACGCCAATATATAATAGGTAAAGAACTCGAGATACGCCGTACGCTGAGCGAAAGCCATCTGTACAGTTCGGCTTTCGTAGTAGAACCGCATGGCGATAATAGAGGCGTGCCTGAAAGTTTCGATATAATTGGTGCCGGTTGGGGACATGGCGTAGGACTTTGCCAGATTGGAGCCGCAATGATGAGTGAACAGGGGTATACATATAACGAAATATTGCTGCATTACTATCGTGGTGCAGAAATCAAGAAAATATATTAAGGGAATGAATATTAAGAAATCGCCTTGGAGCTGGGTTCCTTCGCTTTATTTTGCCGAAGGACTTCCTTATGTGGCCGTGATGGCTATCTCTGTACTTATGTACAAACAAATGGGATTGAGCAATGCTGGGATAACCTTTTATACCAGTTGGCTTTATCTGCCGTGGACACTCAAACCATTATGGAGCCCGTTTGTAGACTTAGTAAAGACCAAGCGTTGGTGGATAGTAACTATGCAGTTACTTATAGGTGCTGCCTTTGGTGGTGTGGCCTTCACTTTACCTACAGATTTTTGGCTACAGGGTTCGTTGTTTTTCTTTTGGGTGATGGCTTTTACCAGTGCTACACACGATATTGCGGCAGATGGTTTTTATATGCTCGGCCTATCGCACCACGATCAGGCTTTCTATGTAGGAATACGCACTACATTCTATAGATTGGCCACCATTTTTGGTCAGGGTGTATTGGTGATGATTGCAGGAAACCTTCAGTTAATATACCGTGATAACCTATCTTTCTCCTGGAGCTTGATGTTCTATGGCGTTACAGGGTTGTTTATAGGTCTTTGGTTGTGGCATAGTTATGTATTGCCCCGGCCTAAAGAAGACGTAGCCCATACTGACAATTCAGCCCAGCAGATATTGACAGAGTTGTGGCATACCATAAAGACGTTCTTTGGAAAGAAACAGGTGGTAGTAGGTATACTATTTATGCTCTTCTACCGAATGCCCGAAGGTCTGCTTGCTAAAGTGGCGGCACTTTTCTTAGTAGACAAAGCAGGTAATGGTGGTTTGGGCCTATCACCGCAGGAATATGGATTAGTACAGGGTACTGTGGGAATTATAGGACTTACTTTGGGAGGTATTCTAGGCGGCCTTTGTGTAAGCAAGGATGGACTGAAGCGTTGGCTTTGGCCTATGGTAATGGCCATTACATTGCCCGATTTGGTATATGTGTATATGAGCTATATGATGCCAAACTTTATCACGATTAATGTATGTGTGTTTGTAGAACAGTTTGGTTACGGATTTGGTTTTACGGCCTATATGATGTATCTTATTTACTATAGCCGTGGCAAATTCAAAACCAGTCATTATGCGTTGTGTACTACTTTCATGTCGCTGTCTATGATGTTGCCGGGATTTTTTGCCGGAGCGTTACAAGAGATGGTGGGGTATAGGGCTTTCTTTATAATTGTAGTGGTGAGCTGCGTGATGACTTATATTGTAACAGCTCTGCTTAAGATTGACCCGAAATTTGGAATGAAAGGTTACGAGGAGGGTCTTGATGACTAACCCTAGGTGTACAAGGTGCGCAAATAAGGTAAAATATACAGAGAAGCCGGCTAACATACGTAAGCCGGCTTCTCTGTATAGATAAAATGGTGCGCATGGGTTAACGCTCTATGAATCTGCGGGTAATGTCGGCATATTCATCAATACGTCGGTCTCGCAAGAATGGCCACCAACGGCGTACTTGCTCGCTATGAGCAAGGTCGAGGGTGATTATATTGCTTGCTTCTCTATCAGCAGGAGCGCGGTAGAGCAACTCGCCCTGTGGACCAGCTACGAATGAAGATCCCCAAAAATCAATGCCCGGCGTTTGTTGGCTTGGGTCTGGCTCAAATCCTACGCGGTTTACGGCCACAACGGGAATGCCATTGGCCACAGCGTGTCCACGCTGAACAGTGGTCCATGCCTCGCGTTGGCGTTGTTGCTCGTCGGGGGTGTCGTTAGCGGCATATCCTATGGCTGTAGGATAGATTAGCAGTTCTGCACCTTGTAGAGCCATTAGGCGGGCACCTTCTGGATACCATTGATCCCAACATACCATTACTCCCAATCGTCCTACCGAGGTGTCGATAGGATGAAACCCTAAGTCGCCAGGTGTGAAATAAAATTTTTCGTAGTAAGCCGGGTCGTCGGGGATGTGCATTTTACGGTAGATGCCAGCAATGCTTCCATCGCGCTCTATAACCACGGCTGTATTATGGTATAGTCCTGGGGCACGGCGTTCGAAAAGAGAGGTAACGATGACCACTCCCAGTTCGCGTGCCAATTCTCCGAAATATTGGGTTGACGGACCGGGAATAGGCTCGGCCAAGTCAAAATTATCTACATCCTCTATTTGGCAGAAGTAGAGCGAATTGTGTAACTCTTGAAGTACAATGAGTTCTGCTCCGTTGGTTGCCAGCGAGCGTATGCCTTCAGTTAGTCGGCGCTTGTTGTCATCATTATTCTCGGTGTTGTGTTGCTGCAGCACACCTACTTTAAGTTGTTTCATATTTATTTTTTTTCAGATATGGGCAAAGTATTTAGTACTCCTTTGGGGAACTGCATAGTAAGACAATGTATAGAGCCATGTTGGCGTATAATAACGCGACTGTCAATGCCTATAATATCGCGGTCTGGGAATACTTGCTTCAATGTTTCTTCGGCAACCTCGTCATTGTCTGGCTGGGCATAAGTAGGGTATATTATTGCTCCGTTGATGATAAGAAAGTTGGCATATGTTGCCGGTAACCGTTCGCCATCGAACATTATTTTGTGAGGCATAGGCAATGCTACAAGATTATAAGGGTGGTTGTCTGTAGTACGTAGTGCCTGCAGTTCACGTTCTAATTCACAGAAATCGTTGTATTGTTCGTCGGTCTTGTCGTTGCACTTGGTGTATAATAAAGTATCATTGGGAGCAGTGCGTACGGTGGTATCAATATGTCCGTCGGTATCGTCACCTATAAGATTTCCATGATTTAGCCAAATTATCCGTTTGGCATGTAACCTTTGACATAGTTGGGTCTCTATTTCCTTCTGTGAGAGAGGTTGGTTACGGTGTGGAGCCATAAGGCACTGGCTAGTTGTGAATATGGTTCCTCGGCCGTCACTTTCTATACTGCCACCTTCTAATACCATGTCATCATGGTTCTCGTAACAACCATTGAGAATGCCGTTGGTATAAAGATTTTGGGTAATGGCATTGTCGTATTGCCATGCAAATTTTTCACCCCATCCATTGAAACGAAAATCGAGTAATATCGCCTTGTTGTTGTCTAAAAGTGTGATTGCTCCATGGTCGCGCGCCCAGGTGTCGTTAGTTTGGCATTGGGCAAAGACTATGCGATGCATTTGCTCTTTGCTGAGCTTGTCTGCCAATAGGTTACTTACATACTTAGTGTCTAGGGCCACAATAAGTAGTGGTTCGTATAGAGTGATGGCAGAGGCCAACTCGATGAAAGTCTTGGTAATTTCGTCAAGATATGGTGCCCAGTCGGTGTCGGCATGAGGCCAAGTAAGTTGCACTCCGCTCTGTTCTTGCCATTCGGCGGGCAGATATGGTATATTTTCGTTCATTGTGCCGGTGTATATATGTCAGGGGCAAATTTTAGATTCTTTGTTTCTGGCAGAACTCAATATGGCGGTTCAGCTGTTTCTTGCAAAGTTAGTGCAAACCGAAGAGAATACAAAACAATCCCATTGTTTTTATTCTTGAGGCGCCGCCTAACTTCACGGCGTTAGACGTAAATAGTGCAAACCGAAGAGAATACAACAATAGGGGGTAGTTCTTGTTGATGTGTGAATATGGAAAAATGAGGGATGACAATAGAAATAATGGCGAAAAACATTGTTTGTTCAATGGTTTATGGCTATCTTTGTCTATTCAACTATAGACCGGCAGTAAATGGTTATATAGTACACGTAAATAGCAAAGGACAGCCAAAAATGCGGTAAACACGTTGGGGGTATGATAGAATTAAAGGATGCATATATACACTGTGGCGAAGATGGCGAAATAAGTAATCTCTCTGTATCGGTAGCCAATGGTAGCTCGCTTCTTGTTTATGGAGGAAGTGTAATAAAGCGGCACAACCTAATAGAAGCGTTGCTGGGACTTAGAGCCGTTGCCCAGGGCTACCTTACATATGATGGCGAGGTACTTACACCAGCAGCAGCTCGGTATATGCGCCGAGCAATAGGCTATGTGCCAGCCTATGTACCCCAACTAAAAGACTCGTTGAATGATATGGTTAGTCAGGTTGTGCGGTTGGATAGCTTTAAGCGTTATCGTACAGACAAAGACCATTTGATAGATTTGTGGAAAGTAGCAGGGATAACACCTCAAGTGGCTGCCACTCCGTGTACAAAACTCCCAGCTGATGATATGCAGACGGGTATGCTCTGTATGGCGCGTTGGCTTGGAAAGCAGATAGTGATAGTCGAAGAAGTTGCTGGTGTTAAGACGGCTCAGATGCTTAAAGAGATAGTGGCAAGTGGTACGTTAGTTGTGACCACCGCACCAGATAATAAAATGGCAGAATATTTTGACAACAATATCAATATAGAGAAACTATGATGACAAATACCGTCAATCTTACATTCGGAAGCTTAGTTTTGGGCGGACTGTTGTTCGTTATACCCCTATATGCACTCTATGTCTGCAAGGTGGACATATGGCGCAAGGCATTGAAATCGCTCGTACTGATGCTTGTTGGTGTTTCTATAGCGGCTTTGCTTGCCTGCGTAGCTATATGGGCATCTAATGTGGTAGTTACCTTGGTGTGCGCATTGGCTTTTGTCGTTGCTGCGGCAGTATATATAGTATTCAAGGCCCGCATACGCCAACATAACTATATGATACCAACTCTGCTTGGCATGGTTTTTACGGTACTTCCCCTTTCTATATTCTTTGTGTGGCTGGTGCTTTGGCTTCCCCCGTTTTCCCCACAATATCTGACACCTGTAGTAGCTTTGGTAACAGGAGCTGTGGCCGAAGGCAATGTCAAAGCAATGTCCGCATATTATGATGGACTGTGTTACCATGCACGCTTATACTATTATCTTATAGGCAATGGTGCTACTCGCCGCGAAGCCACATACTATCTTGTACGCCGAGCCATGAAGAGAGCACTTGTACCATTGTTGCAGCGTATGGGGGTGATGAGTGTGGGTACGGCACCAGTAACCATGTGGATATTGATATTCAGCGGATTTGCTGTGAGTCAAGCTTTTATGGTACAGTTGCTACTGGTAGGACTTTTAGTATCTGCTTCTATCTCCATGATGGCGCTTACTCTCTTCTTAGCGCACCGCTACTCGTTTGATGCTTACGATAAAATCGATGTAAATCAATGAAATACTGTTCTCTATCTTTCCTCGTAGTGTTACATCTGGCTATGGCTGGATGCAACCGTATTCCCAAAGATATTTGTAAGGCAGTACAATTGGTAGAAGAAGGGCAGCCGCAGAGCCAAATTCAGGTTGCCGATACTGCCGAACTGTTGCCGGCACCACTTACAGACCGCCCAGAGCAGATACTGCGGCGCACGGGCTATACCATATCGTACAATAGCGAATTATTGTTGCCTAACTGGGTAGCATGGCATCTTACTGCAGACCATACCAATGGACCATACAAACGTAAGGGGCGTTCGTTTACCGAAGACGAGGAAGTATACATGCCACGTGCTAATACTTACGACTATCAGCGGTCTGGTTACGACCGTGGCCATATGTGTCCTTCAGCCGATAATCGGTGGAGCGAACAGGCTCAAGCCGATTGTTTCCTAATGACCAATATCTGTCCGCAACTGCATGCCCTTAACGATGGCGACTGGCGTATATTAGAAGAACAGTGTCGAGCATGGGCTCAAACAGCTGGTGACTTATATATAGTGTGTGGCCCCGTGCTTACACGCCAGCGACACAAGCGGATAGGCAAGAATAAGGTTACCGTACCCGAAGCCTTTTTTAAGGTAATTCTTTGTACACAGGGCAAGCCTCGGGGGATAGGCTTTATCTATCGCAATGAGGCCGGTCGACATCCGCAGACCGAATATGTAAACACGATAGACGATGTAGAGCGCATTACCGGTATAGACTTCTTCGCCTCTCTTCCTAATGATGTGGAAAACCGGGTAGAGAGTCATGCTAATTTAGAGGAATGGACGGATGTAGAGTGATAATTTAAAAAGGAAATAGAATTCTAGGCTAAAATGGATATCCTACAGCGAGGTGTAGGCTTTGTGCATCGGCAAACCTACTTACGTTGTAAAAACCGCTCTTTCCAGTATCGTAGGGTACGTGTAAGCCTATTCCCCAATCTACGCGCAGCACAAAGATTCCTACATCATAGCGCAGGCCAATACCAGTACCAACAGCCATTTGTGAGAATAGGTTTCGGGCTTCAAACTTACTGCCCGGACGGTTGGAACTGTCGCGTAGTGCCCATACGTTTCCTGCATCGATGAAAAGGGCACCATAGAGCGAACCGAAGAGTTGTGGGCGGTATTCTAGATTGCCAAGAATTTTAAGGTCGCCAGTCTGTTCGATATATGATAGTTTGGCATCGTCTGGATGGTAACGTCCCGGACCTATACTGCGTACGTTAAAGGCACGCACGCTGTTGGCTCCACCAATATAGAACTGTTCGTAGTAAGGTGCACTTTGGGCGTTGCCGTAGCTTACTACAGCTCCGGCATTGATATGACCAAGTAGTGAGGACTTGTCGCTGATGCGCCATTTCTTAACAAAGTCGGTTTGCAGTTTGACAAACTGTGCAAAGGGATTCTTGAACATTGTCTTGTTCTGCTCTGCCCATTTTTCTCCAGCTATGGCGTATCCGGTGGCCAAGAGGTTTCCGGCTTCGCTGGCGGTTATCTCCCAACTTATAGGGTGACGCATAGTAGACGGACTGCTATAAGTATAGGTGTACGACATCTTAGGTACAAATTGGTCGCGCATAGATACACTTAGATATGGGTTGCGTTCCAGTAGCTCGGTAAAAGCCTGGGTCTGGCTTTGCATGTACTCGTAAGAGAGTATGAACGGACTGAACTGGTGACGCGATTGTGGTGATGTTTGGAAAGAATAGGTAAGTTCGCCTGAAAGCACATGACGCTTAAAGTAACCGCCACGGTGGAGCACATTAGAAGATGCCTTGATGGTAGTGCTGGGAATACCATATCGGTACCAACGTGCCATGTGTCGCCTCTTGGTACTATTGGGGGCAAAAAGACTGCGTAAGGTAAGTACTCGTGGAAAGGTCAAAGAAATGTCTCCGCCGTATTCGTATGATTTGACTCCAGTTTTGCTCCCTTCAGAATTGTGGCCAGTCTGCATCTCATAAGAACCATGGAAGTTGATGTCAAGCAGTTCGCCACCGCGAAAGGCGTTGCGTTTTACCAATCCGGCCACTATTTCCGGACCTATGCGTCCAGTTGTTTTTCCTTTAGCGTTGGCCTCGATATAGAAATCGTAGGGCTTATCTATAACAAGGTCGAGTTGCAGATCGAGGGTATCTTTGTCGCGTGGTGTGAATTTAAGACTGTTGTAGCT
>CAVHVH010000080.1:0-10969 GCA_963639385.1 Oscillospiraceae bacterium | reverse complement strand
GGTCAGATTACTCTACACAAGGCCAACGGCAATGCCGACCTCCAAGGTACTAAGGCTGTAGAAACATCTGTACTTACAAGCGGAACTGCCCTGGAGAACTATTCTACCGATTTGTGGGCGTTCGAAGCAGGCAAATACCCTGTATTGAAGCAGTTTGCTGATGAGGCCGCTGTAAAGGTTGCTCGCAGTCTGATAGTAAATGTGGCTGCTGGTGAAACCATGTCAGACCTAAAGAACAATGTAACTTTGGCTACTGTAGACGGATGTACATGGACTCTCAAGGACGGTAAGGCATTTAGCGTTGCCAACAGCAAACTTGCTGTTCCTGCATCGGTAACTACATTGGTTGTTGATACGCTGATAGGTACATGCCAGAGCGGTATGGTTAAGCCATTTGTTGTAGAAGCTCGCCCTGCAGTTCCTGTTACAGGTAAGGGTACAGCAGCCGATCCATATATTATCGGTACAACCGACGAGTGGAACGCATTTGCCGAATTTATGGCCACTTGCTCAGAGCCTATGACCGACAAATACGTTAAACTTACTGCCGATCTCGACTTCACCGGAAAGACTATCAAACCATTCTCTTATGACGGTGTAACCCCGTTCAATGGTACATTCGACGGTAACAGCAAGACCGTAAAGGCCGAATATACTGCCAGTGCCGAAGCTGAAGGTATATTGTTCAGAACAGTTGATGCCGATGCCTATGTACACGATATTACCGTTGAGGGTAAACTTACTACTGCTTTGTCTAAGGCTGGTGGTATGATAGGAACACTTAAAGGTAAACTAGAGAACGCTACCAACCGTGCTACCGTTACTGCGGGCACTAAAGCGTATGTTGGCGGTCTTGTAGGTGTGGCCGGAACAGGTGCCAGTCTTACAAAGTGTGTCAACGAGGGTGAAGTTTCTTCTGCCGGAACATATGCATCTGGACTTGTATCATATAGTGAAGCTGGCGTAAAATATGTAAACTGTGGTAATACTGGTAAGGTAACTTATACAGGTACTACCGGAACTACAAGCAAGCTCATAAAGACTTATCTGTCTGGACTTATTGGATACTGTAATCCTGATACTCTCATTAACTGTTATAACGAGGGTGAAGTTAGTGCTACCAAGCCTACTACCGTAAGTACCATTTCGGGTCTTATAGGTATGGCTACTGCCAGCAGTACATCTTCTCCTTACTATATAAAGGGCTGCTACAATACAGCCGATATCTCGTCGGCCGCTAACAATGCAGGTCTTATAATTGACACTAATGCCAATGCAGTATTCCATATGGAAGGTTGCTACAATACTGGCGACGTATCGTCGACAGCTACTGGTACAGTATCAAGTACCTATACAGCTGGTGTGTCTGCTTTCTATACTCCGAATTCTGTTTACCGCAACTGCTGGAACAGTGGAACTATACTCTCGCAGAAGCCTGTATATGCAGCCGGACTCTTCTGTTACTACAAAGGCTCTGGCTCTGCAGCCAAGCCATTTAAATTCGTAGGATGTTACAACAAGGGCGATATCGTAGCTTCTGGTAACCAGGGTGGCGGTATCATAGCTTACGGTGCCAACTACAGTGTAGTAGACAGCTGCTATAACGAAGGTAATATAGAAGGTGGATTCGGACTGGGCGGTATCGTTGCTGCTTTCCCCGGTGCCAACAGTACAATATCTAACTGCTGGAACTCTGGCGATGTTACTACCACTTCTTATCGTGCTGGTGGAATTATTGGTTTCAATGCCAATAGTAACACTGTCATCACCAACTGTTTCAATGTGGGTAATATCTCTACTACCGCGACCACAGCCCAAAACGGTTATGGTATAGGTGGTATTGCCGGACACGGCGGTGGCTATTACAAGAATGTATATAGCTATGGTAGAATCAAGGGTAAGGCCCGCGTGGGTGGACTTATTGGTTACTCAAACGTAGGTTCTGAGAAGAATGGTGTAGTTTCGGGTACCCGTATAGAAGACAGCTATTTTGCTGGTACTGTAGAAGCTCCCGCTGATACCTGCGGCATGATTATAGGTGTACGCATGACAGAGAATCCAAAGACATGGAACAACGATTACAACTATGTAAAGAACGTATTCTATGTTAAAGAATTTGCTTCTGAGGGCGTGAACAATGCTGGAACAGCTTCTTCTTTGCACAACCTGATTACTTGGGAACCCATAAGTGATAGTTGGACTCGCTGCGGCGACTTCTGCTACCCTATACTTAAGGGATTCTGCAATAACGATGAAGCTAAGGTTCAGTCGGTATCAGTTCTCTTCGATGAGGAAGATACAAAGACTGGTGTTACCACCAAGGACTTCCGTATGGGTAATCCTGCCGACGTAACTATAACTATCGACAATGCCGATGTTGAATTCGACGGCAACTGGGTACACTTCAAGAAGCCGTATACAGGTAACGTGGTATTTACCGTGAAATCTGGAGAGGCTGTTGTCAACATCGAAGTACAATGTAAGGTTACCGAGATCTCTACTGGCATCGATACTTCTACAACCGAGGCTAACGTGGTTAAGACAGAGTACTATACCACATCGGGTGTACGGGTAGCCGAGCCTAAGGCCGATGGCAAGTCTGTATATGTTGTAGTGAAGACATATAAAGACGGATCACGCAAGACGGTTAAAGAAGTAAAATAATACTAAGCCTCTGGCCACTCTATAGTGGCCAATGGCTTTAACTTTAAGGGCGGGGAAGATACTTAGTGTCTTCCCCGCCTTCTTGCATATATACAGGCTATCAATTGGCTTAGGCCGATTTTAACCACCTATATAGCTTCTATATGGACGACTCGTGGCTCACTGCTGCCCCCGTACAGATACGGGCTTTTGCCACCATGGCAGAGAAAAATGCGGGCGTCACTCCCAAAGGCTCAGAAAAAACGAGTACCTTTGCATCTGTAAAATCAAGAGATACAATGCAAAATCAATTTTCGCGCATACAACTCCTTGTTGGTAAACCAGCCATAGATACGCTCAGTGGCTCGCATGTGGCCGTTTTTGGCGTGGGCGGCGTGGGCGGCTATGTAGTAGAGGTGCTGGCTCGCTCGGGTGTGGGATATATAGATATTTGGGACGACGACCGTGTATGTCTAACCAACTGTAACCGGCAGATCTTGGCCCTCGTGTCTACAGTGGGCAAACATAAGGTTGATATAGCCGAACAGCGCATACACGACATTAATCCCCGTTGCATAGTACGCAAGTACCAGTGTTTCTATCTACCATCGAATGCCGACCAGTTCGACCTGTCGCAGTACGACTATGTAGTAGACTGTATAGATACGGTAAGTGCCAAACTCGACATTATACGTCGTTGTCACGACTTGGGTGTGCCACTAATATCGTGTATGGGTGCCGCCTATAAGATGGATGCTACCCAGTGGTGCGTAACCGATATCTTCAAGACTATTAACGACCCTTTAGCCAAGGTTATACGCAAAAAACTGCGCAAGACCGATATCAAACACCTTAAGGTAGTGTATAGTCCTGAAGAACCTATGGAGAGCATAGAACAAGAAGATATTAGCTGTCGCTTCCACTGTATCTGTCCGGCCAAGGATATGCGCTCGTGTACCGACCGTCATACCATACCCAGTTCGGCAGTATGGGTGGTAGGCACGGCGGGTCTCATCTGCGGTGGCGAGGTGGTGAAAGACCTGATAAACCAGGCCGGAACTATGCGCATAGACCTAAAGCAAGACCCCGAAAACCCTTCGGCTCTTGTCGCCGCCGCTAAAGCCAAGGCTCATCTTGAAGACTATCGCCGCGAGGTTATGGCGCGTAAGCAGCAGTAAATCTTTGTAAATACCAACAAAAGAAGTGGGTTCTGGAAAATCTTCAGAACCCACTTCTTTTGGTAATATATGGGCGGCCGTTTGTGAGCCGCCCAATATATGTTTATTTTATTACTATCTTCTTGCCGTTGCTTATATATACGCCAGGCTGCAGACTGGTGTTAGTAGTGCTGCTTACCTGTCGGCCGTCGATAGAGTAAACCTTACCGTCGGTAGCATGTACGGCGTCGGGCAGGGTTATATCGGTAGTTTCGCTGTATACTACCTTGTTAGACTCGCTCGATTCGGAGGCCAACTGTGTTGCCGTTACGGTATATGTGCCGTAGGCGGCATTGGCAATGCTGTATTCGGTGGTATTTACAGTGCTGGTGTTTACCTTTGTGCCGTTGCAGTACACATTGTAGCCAATCTCGCCCAGTGCACGCTGCGCTTTCTGCGGATGTATATCGGTGTCGGTTGTCTCGAATACGGCAGAGATGCGGTAGTTATGGTCGGTGCTGTATTTGGTCTTCAATGAATACCAGTAGCCAGGAGTTGCCGAAGAAGAGATAAGGTCGCTATATCCGGCCACGGCAGATTCGCTGTCGAGAACAATGGGCTTAATGCCACTCTTGTAGGTTATATGATAGCCTATGCCTAAATCCTGACCAGCCACCACTTCTATGGGAGTGTTCAGTACTACAGTATTCCATCCTTCTACCAGTGAAGATACATCTATGCTCTGTTCGTACATGATGTTCTCGCCGTACATTACAAATGCCGATGCTGTGAGCAGATTGTTGCTAGCCAGTTTGAACTTGATGCGGGCTACTTTCTGTCCTGCTTTGTCGGCCATTTCGGCTGCGGTGAACTTAATGGCATGATAGCCTTCCAAATTACCCGAGCTCTTAGTCATACCTATAACATAGTCGTCGCCATCGTGCTGGTAGGTATATTCAGGAGCACTGTCGCCAGCCGTCCATGTAAGTTTTAGGGTAGAACCATCAGTGGTTGCTTTGAGCTCGTAGGGAGCTTGCAACTTCTGACTTATCTGGTTGCTGAAGGTTGCTTCTTCGCTGGCCGATGACTCCCAACCGTTGCTATATACGGTAGTTACATAGTAGTTGAATGTTCCGTATTTATCGAGTGTGGTGCTATACGATGTGGCTGTACCCTCGTACACTTGCTCGCCATTGCAGTATACGCGGTATGCTTTGACCTGAGGCGTTGCGGCCTTTCTGATTACGGTTGCGGGTCGATTGGCCTCTATGCCGAATCCTTCGGCCTGCATTTCTATGGCATTAAGGCGAACAGTACCTATGTTCATATGCTCTATCTCGGTAGAGTTGACCGATTCGGGGGTAAGCTTTGCGGCCTTGGCTGGAGCGCCTTCTGCACCCGGAGCTACGGCCATTGCGCCTATTACCAGATTGTAGTTGGCTACTCCTGATGCTACTGTGCCGAACTTCATCCATGAAGCACCGTCGGTAAGACTAATCATGGCGCCACCGTCAACGGCAGGACCACCATCGAAGAGTATGGCACTGGTGTTGGCAGGCAGTGTGGCGCTATAGCAGATGTAGAGATCTTGGTCGGCCGGAATGGTGCAGGTCTCTCCGTTGTCGAAGGTAGTGTTGTATATGTATCCAGGCTCAATGTCGTCTTCTGTATAGGTACGGGTAAGCAATACGTTGTTACTACCATCGCGTACCTGCATCTTGAAGGTGCCTATGCTGGCGTAGATACCGAATTTCATAGAGTAGAGCTTGTAGCCTACGTATGGTTTAAGTTCTTCCTTAGTAAACTTGGCACCATAGAGTATGGTCATGTCTTCGGTAAATCCAGTAACATTGGCGGCCTTGGTGTATTTCTGCATATCGTAGGCATTGGAACTCCATTCCAGCTTGACTTGCTTGCCCTCTTGCGACTTGCCTATGATGAGCGGTGCAGTGTATTCGTCTGGCATTGAGGCGCGGGCTATAACAGAGTAGGGTGCGCTGGTCTTGCCGTCGGCACTGCAGGCCACTATCTCGTATTTGTATAGACCCAGGTTGTCTACCTGGTCGGCATACTGGTTGTCGGTAATGTTCTCGGCCAGTAGCGTACCATCACGATATACCTTGTACGAGGCTATACTTTGTGCTGTTGAAGCATCGGTAGAAAGCGCCTCTACATCGGCAGAAAGCATTAGGTTACCAGCTATATTGCCAGAGGCTAAAGTCTTCCATGAGGGGGTAGTATAGTTAAAGCCCTTAGAACTTGGGCTGGTTACAGAGAACGAGTTACCTTTGCCATTGACAGCAGTGCTGTTGTCTACGCCTACGGGGTGCAATTTAGGTGTCTGTGTGTAGTAAACACCGAATGCATAGGTGTTGCCCAGCTCCATCTTGTACGGGGTGGTAAGGGCAAACTTGTTCCAGGCTCCTTTGGTAATGGCGGATACGGTCTCGGCGCTTACTTCTTCGCTATAGTCTATTACGCCGTTTTTCATTACCCATACAGTGGCTGTAAGTACGCCGCCTTCAGAACCTACATAGGTATTTATGGCAGTAATCTGGTGGTTAGGGAAAGCGGCCATGTCTGTGGCGCTGAACTCGTGTTTTATCCACACCTTTGTGTTCTTGGTGGCCGTTCCGCCTATGGCCAGACTGAACTGCTTGTTGCTCCATGTCATCTCGCTACCGCGAACCAGCGGTGCTGTCCATCTAAGCGTGTCAGACAGTCCGGCAGCAGTAACCGAGGCATACGATACTGGGGGGACCTGGCTATATACCGACTTGGGCGAGGCGTTTACGGCATACGAGGCTTTCTCGCCATCGGCATATACCGCAGCTACTTTGTAAGCATATGTTCCGTCGGGTTGGTCGCTGGCTACGTATTGTGTGGCACTGGCTTCCAGCGGTTCGCTATTAAGCAATGTGCCGTTACGGTACACATTGTAGCCGGTAGGGTCGGCTGTGGCGTTGTTCTTGATATATGCGGTGATAAGGAAGTCGCCCGGTGCATCGTCTTTCCATGTCTTTCCGTCGTATGAGTATAGGTTACCCTTTCCGGTTGTGGCTTCCTTGTCACAGATGGCCACAAAGTCTATGTTGCGGCCGTACTCGTACTTGATAGCGAATATTACATCGGTGCCGGCCTTGATGGTGTAGGGCTTGCTCAGACCGGTCTTGCGCCATGAGTTCTTAGTGTAGTTACTTAGGTCTACAGGTTGTTGCAGTACGGCTTCTCCGTTTTCGTATATCACTATTGTGGCGCGATAGATAGGCCGATATTCGAACATAGCAATAGTGTCAACGGTTTGTCCTACATAGTTTGATAGCTCGGCAGCGGTAAACTTAGCTCCGGCGTAGAAGCTAATTGCCCCATTGGGATTGTCCAGCTTGCCGTCGGCTCCGTTATAGTCTACATCGTTGTGCCATTGCAGAGTGATGGCAGAGGCAGGTTTCTTCCACGAAACCGTGACTTTGTCAAAGAGTGCTGAGGCTGTAACTGTGTGGGGCTCTCCGTTTTGGGCATACACCGTGCCCGCACCGAGCGGGGCGGCCAGAACAGCTCCAACAGTGAGTAAGCGTAAAAATCTTTTCATCTCTCGTGTTGTTTTTGTGAGTGCAGCTTTTTTCATAACATAGGGGAATGTCTCTTTACCCTATAAGAGACATGGTACAAGGCATAATAATAAAGCGCTGCATATTACTGTTATAATTATCCTGAATTTAATATGCAAAGGTAAATGGTTTTTGCTTAAAATTATAACAGTTTGATATTTATTTTGAGCGTTTGGTCAAAATAGTTTGATTTTATAGGGGTGTTTTGTAATAAAATGATATTATTATGCCGATATTTTCTACTATGGTAGGGTTAGACGCGTTTGTCGCCAGCCTTTCTGCCCATAGTCATAGCTATAGCCAGGATAAGGGCTGCGCCCATCATGACAGCAAGTAGTACAAAGGCATTGCGCGAGCCTGTGGCTGTGGCTTGGGCAAATTGCGAGGCCGGGGCGGCCAGTTGTTGTGCGGCCACAATAGTTGATGCTACCGCTGTACCCATGGCTCCGGCCAGTTGCTGAAAACTGTTTACCAGTGCGTTGCCATCGGCAGTGAGATGTTTGGGCAGTTGGGCCAGCCCAAAGGTTACCGAACTGGCGCAGGCCAGTCCCTGCCCAATAGTGTAGATTACATAGAAAGAGTAGAACATTGAGGTATTAAGATCCATTCCATACCATGCAAAGAGCACCAGTGATACCAGCATAAAGCAGTAACCCCCTACAATAGGTAAGCGAGCTCCCATGCGGTCGAGTAGCCGTCCGCTTAAGGGCGAGAGTATGGCGCCTACCACGCATCCCGGCACCAGTAAGGCTCCGGCGGTAAAAGCGTTGGTGTGGTTAGCTATCTGCGAGTAGTTAGGTATGGCATAGCCTAGGGCGAGTACGCTGAATTGAGTGATGAGAATAGCGCTCAGGGCGAACATGAAATTGCGGTAGCCCAGAACTTCAACCCGCAACAGAGGGTTTTGTTGACAGCGAGCCTGGCATACAAACCATACGGCGGCCACAGCGGCCACGCCCAACAGCGAAAGCACCTGTATGCTGCCCCATCCGGCCGAAGAGGCTTGGACCAGTGCTAATATAAATGTGGTATAAGCTATTACTATAAGCGAATAGTCGAACAGATGAAAGTGCGAACGCTCAGCCGGAACGGTGCGGCCTATGAGTCGCCATCCCACGCCCAGCGCCACTATCAGCAGAGGCATCAGTGATAGGAATATGTAGCGCCATCCAAAAGCATCGACTATAAATCCACCCAGTACCGGACCTACCGCTGGGGCTACCGCTGTAACAAGCATGCCTATGCCCATGAATGTACCAATACGCTCTTTGGGCGACTCAGAGAGTATTATATTGTACATCAGTGGTAGAGCTATGCCCGTGCCTATGCCTTGCACCATGCGTCCGGCCATAAGAACACCGAAGGTAGGCGCTGCAAAGCAGGCCCCTGTGGCTGCCAGAAAGCTACCGATGGCTGTAAGAAAAAGAGTACGCTGCGAGCAGTTGCGGTTAAGGTACGACGACATGGTGATAACCAGGGCCAGCACCAGCAGATAGCCCGTTGTTATCCACTGCACCGTACTGGTGCCTACGTCAAACTCGCCCATCAGGGCGGGAAAGGTTACGTTCATGGCCGTTTCGCTAACTACGCCGCAGAACGACATTACGCCTGTGGCAAAAATCTTTCCTGTAAGTCTTATACTGTTTTTATCTGTCATATTGTTCTGAATTTCGGTGCAAAGTTACTCATGATGAGTGCTATAATACGAAAATCGCTGCCTTCAGTCACTATTTTTTATATAGGTTTAACATATAAGCGGCATGCTGTTTGCAATTTGAAACTACCACTATACTGCGGTAAAATGGAGTATATATTTGCCCCTTTTATAGTTGCTATTTTGCGCGAAATGCTATTTTTACCCCATTTCGCGCAGAATAATGATTCCTTATTTTGCGTGAAATGGTATTTTTAGTATATTTGCAGCGAAATAACGTTTAGGCGTATGGCACAAAAAATTATTGGAAGAGAGCGAGAAATCAAGGAGATAGAGTCTCTTTACAAGGCTGAAAGACCAGTGTTTGCTGTTGTTTATGGCAGAAGACGAGTAGGAAAAACATTCTTGGTAAGGGAATTGCTGGACAATAAGCTTACCTTTTGTCATACGGGCTTGTCGCCATACGAGTTGAAAGGTAAGAAATTAAAAGAGCACCAACTCCGTAATTTCTATTCCTCGCTTGTAAGGTATGGTAGTGACATTGACATGGTTCCATCAGATTGGCTTGAAGCTTTTGATGCGCTTATCAAATTGTTGGAAAAACAAGATGAAGGCAAAAGACAAGTTGTTTTTATCGACGAACTTCCATGGATGGATACGCCACGTTCAGGCTTTATTACTGCTCTGGAACACTTTTGGAATGGATGGGGCGCCGGAAGAACAAACTTGATGTTGATTGTTTGTGGCTCAGCCACCTCTTGGATTTCAGATAAATTGCTTAACAATAGAGGTGGGCTTTTTGATAGGACAACCGATGAGATTAAGCTTCGTCCTTTTACTCTTGGCGAATGCGAGAGCTATTACGAGGCAAATGGTATAGTTATGTCAAAATACGATCAGGTTCAGTGTTATATGGCTACGGGTGGTATACCTTATTATATAGCTATGCTCAAAAAGGGAAAAAGTCTAGCGCAAAATATAGATAGCCTTTTCTTTGAGCCTAATGCCAAACTCAGTTTGGAGTTCGATCGCCTCTATTCGTCTCTCTTTACCAATGCAGAAGACTGCAAAAAAATAGTTCGTCTTTTAGCCCAAAAGCAGCAAGGGTTTACAAGAAAGGAAATTGCCGAAAAGACCCGTTTTTCTGACGGTGGTGGACTTTCTGCAACTTTAAAGGCTTTGGAGGTGAGTGATTTTATAGCGTCTTATACCAAATTTGGTTATCCAAGTAGAGAAGTCTATTATCGACTTACTGATTTCTTCAGTAAGTTCTATCTTACCTTTATGGACGGCAAGAAGACCACTAATCCCCATTTTTGGCAAGATAATTTGCTTACTCCAGCTCTTACTGCATGGCGAGGTTTTGCCTTTGAAACGTTATGCTTCTACCATTTGCCGCAAATAAAACAGGCTCTTGGTATTAGTGGCGTGCAGACAGAGGCAAGTCCTTGGAAAAGCAGAAAAGAGAAAGATGGAGCCCAGATTGATTTGGTGATAGAACGTGCAGACCGTGTATGCAATATCTGTGAGATGAAATTCTGCGAAGATGATTTCTCTATTAATGCCGCTTACGACAAGAACTTGCGGCATAAGCTCGGTACATTTGTAGAAGAAACCAAATGCAAGGAAGCATTGCACCTTACTCTTGTTACAACATACGGTTTGAAATTCAATGAGTATGCCGGACGAGTGCAGCGTGTAATAACGATGGATGATTTGTTTAAGGGTGGTTCTATAAATTAGCTTTGGCTGATTTACAGAACAATACGTGAAGCAAAAGAGCTTTTTTCTATAAAAAAGTTTGTTAATTCGGAAATTTGTCTTACCTTTGCATCCACATTATTGGAAAAAGATGCCCAGATGGCGGAATCGGTAGACGCGCTGGTCTCAAACACCAGTGGAGCAAT
>CAVHVH010000079.1:0-11228 GCA_963639385.1 Oscillospiraceae bacterium | reverse complement strand
GCCTTATATAAATGCCGAAAATGCGTTCAAAACGTAATTCGCGCCAAAATATGCGCGTATTTTTGAGCTTTCTTATTAAGAATATTTAACTTTTTACAAACTAAGAGTGCTGAATAAATATAAACAAAAGGCACGTATACAGTCAAAATGAAAGTAGGAACAAAATGGGGGTATAAAAGGGTATATGTTGCAACTACCAATAACCACCATATAAAAAAATAAAAAATAATATCAATTCGGCTGACTCTAATCAATTTTTTGCGTACCTTTGCACGCAATAACAAACTACATTAAAATAAATGGATAAAGTAAGCTATGCTTTAGGTCTCGGCATAGGCCGCCAGCTCACCGATATGGGAGCAAAAGACCTAAATATCGACGATTTTGCACAAGCCATCAAAGACGTACTCTCAGGTAGTGAAGTAAAGCTCTCCGACAGTGAGGCACAGACCATAGTACGCGCATTCTTTGATGAACAGGAGAAGAAGCAGCGCGCTGCTGCAGCCGAGCGTTTTAAGGAGAATAAGACCAAAGGCGAAGAATATCTCAAAGCCAATGCTGCCAAAGACGGCGTGGTAACACTTCCATCGGGGTTGCAATACCAAATACTTACACCGGGTAACGGTCGCCAGCCTAAAGCTACCGATAAGGTGCGCTGCCACTACGAAGGCATGTTGGTAGACGGAACCGTATTTGATAGCTCGGTACAACGTGGCGAACCCGCCGTGTTCGGTCTTAATCAGGTTATTGCTGGATGGACAGAGGGTGTACAGCTTATGAAGGAAGGAGCTAAGTACCGCTTCTTTATTCCCTACAACCTGGGTTACGGAGAGCGCGGCGCAGGACAGTCAATACCGCCTTATTCAGCACTCATCTTCGATGTAGAGCTCATAGATGTGCTCTAATACGCATATATGCAAACAACAAAAACAAATAAAATAAAAATGAAAAAGTTATCATTTGTAGCCGTTATGGCTATCGCTGTAGCCGCTTTTAGTGGTTGTGGCAACTCAGCTCCTAAAGCTAATCTTAAGAGCGATGTAGATACACTGACATACACTATGGGTATGCTCCAGTCGCAGGGCTTGAAAGAGTATCTCGTAGGCCGTATGGGTATCGACACCACCTACATGGACGAATTTTTCCGTGGCTTGAACGATGGTGCCAATGCTGGTGACGACAAGGCTAAGGCTGCCTATTACGCTGGTATCCAGATTGGTCAGCAGGTTTCTAACCAGATGATCAAAGGTATCAACCACGAAATCTATGGCGAAGACTCTACTAAGAGCATCTCACTGAAGAACTTCCTTGCTGGATTCGTAGCAGCTACTGCTGGCGAGAAGACTCTCTTTAGTGTAGCCGACGCACAGATAAAAGTTCAGACCCTTATGCCTGCTATACGTAGCAAGAGACTGGCTAAAGAGTTTGCCTCTAACAAGGAAGCCGGCGAAAAGTTCATGGCCGAAAACAAAAAGAAGCCAGGCGTAGTTACTCTGCCTTCAGGCGTACAGTATAAGGTAATCAAGGAGGGCAATGGTCCTATGCCTAAAGATACCAGCATGATTACAGTACACTACGAGGGCAAGACCATCGACGGTAAGGTATTCGACTCTTCTTACAGTCGCAAAGAGCCCGCCAAGTTCCGTGCTAACCAGATTATCAAGGGATGGACAGAAGCTCTTGTACACATGCCTGTAGGCTCAGTATGGGAAGTTTATATTCCACAAGACAAGGCTTATGCCGACCAAGAGTCTGGCCCAATCAAGCCATTCTCGGCACTTATCTTCAAGATAGAATTGTTAGGTGTAGGCGAATAATCATAGAAAAATATGAAGAAAACTATAATGTTGGCACTCGTCGTAATGGCGAGTGCTTCTTTTAATTTGGCACTTGCCGACAAGAAGAAAAAGAAGGAACCCAAAGCCGTTGTTACTGAAAAGGCATACACCCTTACTACAGCTGCCGACTCGATGAGCTATGCCGCTGGCCTCTATGTAAGTCAGGGCATTGAACGCTATCTGCAACAGGAGTATCAGGTCGACACCGCCTATATAAAGGATGTAGTGGCTGGTTTCGACTATGCTGCCGCCCATGCCGCCGATCCGCAGTACAAGGCCTACAATGCCGGAAGCCAGTTGGCCCGCATGCTCTTTTCACGTATAATGCCTTCTATGCAGGACGAACTCAAAGATACCAAAGATAGCATAAATACCGACCTGCTTGTGGCTGCATTCCGCACCGCCCTTTCTGGCGACAGTACCATGATGGGTCGTGAAGAGGCTTTCAACTTCTTTGAGAAACGTATACGTGCCGACCGCGAAGAGGCTTCGGCCAAATACAAGGTGCAGAACGAACAGTGGCTGGCCAACAACAAGACTCGCGAAGGGGTTGTAACCACTTCCTCAGGCTTGCAATACAAAATTATACACCAAGGTACAGGTTCCGTGCCTACTGCTACCGACCAGGTAACTGTAAAGTACGAGGGCAAAATGATAGATGGTACCGTATTTGACAGCAGTTACAAGCGCAATCCGCCTACCGCAGAGTTCGGTGTAAACCAGGTTATCAAAGGATGGACAGAGGCGCTCTGCCTAATGCCTGTTGGTAGCAAGTGGGAATTGTATATACCCGCCAAACTGGCTTACGGCAGTCAGACTACAGGTCCTATCAAGGGAAATTCTACACTTATCTTTACTGTAGAACTGGTAAGCGTCAAGGCTAAGACTACAGGCAAAGAAGGCAAGTAATTTGTAATACGGATACAATATAAAACCGTAAGGAAATGAGGAATATAGTATTTCTAACCGGAGCAGGCATGTCGGTAGAAAGTGGCTTCAAAACCTTTAGAGGCAACGATGGCCTATGGGAGAACTATCCTGTAGAGCAAGTGGCCTCGCATCAAGGTTGGGAGGCTGACCCTACGCTGGTAACCCGTTTCTATAACATGATGCGCCAGAAACTTTACGATGCCCAGCCCAACGAGGGGCATCGCTTGATAAAGAGTCTGGAAAGCAAATATCATGTAACCGTGGTTACCCAAAATGTAGACGACCTGCATGAGCGTGCCGGCTCAGAGCATGTAATACATCTGCACGGTGAACTGCTGAAGGTATGTTCGAGTAACGACCCGTATAATCCAGCATACATACAGACGCTGGATGCAGAACATTCACAGGTAGAGCCCGGAACCCGTGCCGGCGACGGTAGTTTGCTGCGTCCCTTCATTGTATTCTTCGGTGAGAGCGTGCCTATGATAGAACCCGCTGCAGAGGCCATGAAAAAGGCTGATATTGTTGTGGTAATAGGTACATCGCTCAATGTGTACCCTGCCGCCGGACTGCTCTATTATGCCCAGGCGCAAGCCCCTATATATTTGATAGACCCCAATCCGGTAAAGACCGATGTAAGTCGAGTAACCCACTTGCAATACGGTGCAAGTGAAGGCATGCGCAAACTTGTGGAAAAGTTGTAGTCTGTATATTGACCCTTATAAATATCGTGGCCATACCCGCTACATTTGTAGTGAGTATGGCCACAACTATTGTATCTAATTTATAAAATAGCTTTTAAATCACCTGCAGTGCATAATATTGATAATCGTGATAGACGGTTTCTAAGAAACTGGTAGCATCCATTGCGGGGGTGCGCTTGATATTGAGCTTTTTTTGCTTATTTTTTTGAAACCAGTATTGTAAGAGGTGGTAATGATACAGACAATGGGCAGCACGTAGGTGCTATTTTGCAGCATCTTGCTGCTTCGGAGTCTGTGGTTCAAAAAGATTGCGGTGGGGGAAGTGGGGACCATACTTCTTACGCAGACGGTCGAAGAGAGCCATAGTGTCATGAGAGAAGGCGTGTCCTTTCCAGGTGCTGGTATTGGTGATGAATACCCAACACTCGCCGTCGGGGTAGTGTAATACCAGAGCACTGGTGCCTACCAGCGAGCCTGTACGCACCCATGGGGCGTTGGTGGGAGTATAGTTCCACCCCAGCGAAAAATCGTGGTCAGGCATGGGGCGTGTCATATCGGCCACGGCTTTTGGACTTATCACGTCGGGTACTACTGGGCAACCGTCTATCGAGGCTATTAGTCGGCATAATTCTGCCGCCGACGCACACCATGCACCAGCTCCCGAGAGACGGGGTATATCGTTTTCGCCATAGCATTTTTCAACCATACGACCGCTATTATTGAACTCGTAGGTAGGCTGGCATGTAAGGTGCATGTAGTAGCGACATTCGTTATGACGGCGGTCTTTGTAATAATTGCCGGCTATATGGAAATCGTAGCATCCAGCTGGTTCGAGTACGTAGCGGCGCATAAAGTTTTCATAGCTCATGCCCGACCGCCGGGCTATTATCTCAGAAAGCAGCATGTAGCCTAAGTTGCTGTAATGCCGCATGGTACCGGGGGTATAACCCAGTCGGCGTCGCAGCACTATACGCAGTAAGGTGCGGTGGTTGGGCGGAGTGGTTAGGCGGTTCTGCATTATGATATAGCGTGTAGAGAACATAGGGTCGCCAGCATAATTGGTAAATCCGGCCTTATGGCGCAATAGCTGTTCTACAGTGATATCGAAGTAACGCTTATCAGTTATAACATTGGTATAAGCGGTGTCAGAGAGTATGCCATGAGGACCAAATACGTGGTCGCTGAGGCGTAGTCGCCCCATATCGCGTAGCTTCATTACACCTACGGCAGTAATAAGTTTAGATACCGATGCCACCCGCATAATGTGGCTGGGCTGCATGGCAACACCCTCGTCGGCCTTACCGAAACCGCGAGCATATACCAGCGAATCATTGCGTGATATGGCCAGTTGGGCTCCGTTAATTTCCCAACGGCGCAGATATCGGGCTATTATCGAATCCATCTCGGCAAATTCGGAGCCGGCGCCAGTAGTGTTGGTAAGATGTTCGTTTAGTCGGTAGCTTCGGATTGCTGTACTGTCGGCATCTTTTGCGGTACGACTGCACGAACACGAGCAACGGCAAATAGCGGCTATAATGATGATGAAAATGGTGAGGCATCCGCAGCAGGTAAACCTTACGCGTGTACGGTATTGTTTTCTTATTCTATATCTCTTCATGAGTTGGTAGTGGCCGACGCACATTGTGCATACAGGCCCAAAAACTTTACATATTTATAATGTATAGCGGTTATGCAAATTACCGCCATATTTAAGGATGACGGCCAAAACTGATTTGTTGGACCGCCTTATAGAAATCACCCATCTACAAAATTACGCAAAAAAATAGGCTCTGCCCAATGAGAAGTACTAAAAATACAAAAACACCCTTAACTTTGTCATAGCTAAATGGTAGCACCGCTATTAAGTTATTATTTGAACATTATAAGTAAAAATATAGCGCTAAACGTAATGCTAAAAAGAGAGTTATGAAGAATAATAAAGTTTCGCCAAGAAAGGGCACTTTGCTCTTTGTTCTGTTGTTACAGGTATTGGTGGCTACTGTGTCTCATGCAATAGGCGTGGGTGGTAGTGGTATGTATCAATGGTCGGTTGAATTGAGCGGCTATATATCCAATGAGACGGGTAAGGCTCCGGTGGCTTATCTGTGGGTGCCAGAAGGGTGCAGGCGTGTAACGGCCGTAATTCTGTCGCAGCAGAATATGACAGAGGAGGCTATTTATAAGAACAAGTTGTTCCAGGCCCAAATGAAGAGGCTTGGTGTGGCTATGGTATGGGTGGCTCCGGCTTTTAGCAATAACTGGGCTCCAGCATCGGGGGCGCAAGGTATTTTTGAAGAGATGATGGGCAATCTGGCAGACCAAAGTGGACATGGCGAGATAGCCCATGCGCCGGTAATCCCTTTGGGACATTCGGCACAGGCCACATTTCCGTGGAATTTTGCGGCTTGGAATGCAGAACGTACCCTGTGTATAATTTCTTTCCATGGCGATGCTCCCCGTACCAATCTTTGTGGCTATGGCGCTGCCAACGTAGAGTGGGGGCGCAATCGTAACATTGACGGTATACCTGGACTGATGGTAGAGGGAGAGTATGAATGGTGGGAGGCCAGGGTTAATCCGGCTTTGGCTTTCAGAATGATGTATCCGGAGAGTTGTATGTCTTTTCTCTGCGATACCGGTCGTGGCCATTTTGACTGTGGTGACCGCACGGCTGCCTATATAGCCAAATTCATACAGAAGGCTTTGGAACAGCGTATTGAGGGGGATGGAAAGAAAAAGAATGATAATGATAGTGTACAGGTAAAACTTAAAAGACTAAAGCCCGAAGACGGCTATTTAGCGGAGAGATTCCATCCAGATATGCCGGGAACCGACGGGGCTGACAAAGGAAAAGTTCCAGTGCTGAGAACTGAAAAAAGGCCTGTACCGGCACCATACTATGCGTACAAGGGAGACAAGCACGATGCCTTTTGGTATTTTGACCGCGAAATGGCCGAACTTACCGAAGCTCGTTATCAAGAAACGGTAGGCAAGCAAGTGCAATATGTAGGTTTTGAATATCAAGGCAAGCTTATACCTTATAGCGACAAGCTACAAGGTGGTATGGCTATAAAAATTATGGATAACGGTGCTGATTCTTCGGTCAAATCGAAACACCCAGTACGTATCCAACTGAAAGCGGTTTATACAGATGCTTCACACCAAACTTTTGCTAAGGAGCATGGATTTAAAAAGCCTTATATAGAAGTGGTATGCGGTCCGCTGAAGAAGGTAAACGACACAACTTTTGAGATATATCCGTACGAGGCCGGACAAGACAATCCCCGCCGTAGCTTTACGGCTTGGGTGGTAGCAGTGGCTGATGCCGACGGCAACCACAAGGGTGCTGTACAATCATTACGGATAGATTTACCTAAGGAGTGGTTTTAATGGTATAGGGTGGTTCTATAAGCTCTCGAAAATTATTCCGAAATAGAGCAAAATTAATTTATAGAACCACCCTTAATTTATAGGATCACCCTTATGTTGAAAAAGGGAGACGTTAGTCTTCCATAAGTTTACGGTAACGGCCCTTCTTTATTTCTTCGTTACCCATACGGCGAGCCTTGTTAATCTCGTAATCAGAGTAGCTACCCTCAAAGAAGAATACCTGACCATTGCCTTCGAAAGCAAGGATATGGGTGCAGATACGGTCGAGGAACCAGCGGTCGTGACTGATAACGACGGCACATCCGGCAAAATTCTCCAGACCCTCTTCAAGGGCGCGCAGAGTGTTTACATCAATATCATTGGTAGGTTCGTCGAGTAATAACACATTACCTTCTTGTTTTAGGGCCATTGCCAGTTGCAGACGATTGCGCTCGCCACCCGAAAGGGTGCCGCAGAGTTTGTTTTGGTCGGTTCCGGAGAAATTGAAGCGCGAGATATAGGCCCGGGCGTTGACGTCGCGGCCGCCCATGCGGATGGTTTCGTTACCTTGGGCTATGGTGTCGTAAACACTCTTGTTAGAATCAATGTCTTTATGCTGCTGATCTACGTAGGCAAGCTTCACCGTTTCGCCCACTTCAAAGGTTCCGCCGTCAACCTGCTCAAGTCCCATGATGAGGCGGAACAGAGTTGTCTTTCCGGCACCATTTGGACCAATTACGCCCACTATACCGTTAGGGGGAAGCATGAAGTTTAGGTCGGTGAAAAGAACCTTTTCACCAAAGGCTTTGCTTACATGCTGTGCCTCGATAACCTTATTGCCCAATCTTGGTCCATTGGGTATGAATATCTCGAGTTTTTCTTCGCGTTCTTTCTGCTCTTCGCCCAACATCTGTTCGTAGGCGTTAAGACGGGCTTTGCCCTTGGCTTGTCGAGCCTTGGGAGCCATGTGAGCCCACTCAAGTTCGCGCTCAAGAGCTTTGCGGCGCTTTGAGGCCTGCTTCTCTTCTTGCATCATGCGTTTGGTTTTCTGATCGAGCCATGATGAGTAGTTGCCGTGCCATGGTATACCTTCGCCTCGATCGAGTTCGAGAATCCATTCGCTTACATCGTCGAGGAAGTAGCGGTCGTGGGTTACTGCTATTACTGTGCCTTCGTACTGCTGTAGATGTTGCTCCAACCAGTCTATGCTCTCTGCGTCAAGATGGTTGGTAGGTTCATCAAGAAGTAGTACGTCGGGCTTTTGCAGCAGCAGTCGGCAGAGGGCTACGCGTCGCCGTTCTCCACCAGAGAGATTGGTTACAGGTAAATTGCCTTTCGGACAGCGCAGTGCGGCCATGGCACGATCCAGTTTTGAGTCCATATTCCATGCATCGGTGGCATCGATAATATCCTGTACTTCGGCTTGACGTTGCATTAGTTTGTCCATCTTGTCGGCATCGCTGTAATATTCTTCCTCGCCAAATTTGCGGTTTATCTCTTCGTATTCGGCCAAGGCGTCATAAACTTGCTGTACACCTTCCATTACGTTTTCTTTTACCGTCTTGCTCTCGTCAAGAGGCGGGTCCTGTGGTAGGTATCCTACACTATAGCCGGGGCTCCATACTACTTCGCCCTGTGTGGGTTGGTCCAGTCCGGCGATAATCTTCATCAGGGTAGATTTTCCGGCTCCGTTTAGGCCTATGATACCTATCTTTGCCCCGTAGAAGAATGACAGGTAAATGTCTTTGAGAATCTGTTTGCGGTTTTGTGGGATAATCTTGGATACACCCACCATAGAGAAGATAATCTTCTTGTCGTCAACTGTTGCCATATGTATTAAAAGTCTTGGTATTCAAAGTTAGTCAAAAAAAATGAAGTGATAGACAGGTGATGGCAAAAAAATGTTTTTTGCTGTATAAAAAAACATTATAAAACGTTGCGTATAAGCATTTATGGTTGGCTTTATAAATTATCTTCGTTGAGTTTAGAGTGGTTCTAAAAGAACCATCCTTTAATCTTTATTGCGTTAAAGTTATCGGTTATATGTCATCTCTCTGCCTTCTTTGTGGGTACAATATTAATAAATATGTATGTGCGCATATGTACCTATACATAATATATACGACAACAAAAAAGCCGTAACTCATGTTGCGAGAGTTACGGCCTGTATAATAATTGTAGTTTCAGACTATTCGGGGTCAGCTTCTACACGGCGGTCACGTATCTTGCGTCCCAGTGTAAGGTAAGCGATAGGTGAAGCAATGAAGATAGACGAAAGTGTTCCGAATACAACACCCAAAGTCATGGCGAAGGCGAATGGCTGTATACTCTTTCCACCGAGGAAGAGGATACACAGCAACACAATCAGGGTAGAGAGTGATGTGTTGATGGTTCGGGCCAATGTCTGGTTGATAGAGTTGTTGAACAATATCTGATAATCCTGTTTTGGATGCAGATGGAGGTTCTCACGTATACGGTCGAATACTACCACCTTGTCGTTGATAGAATATCCTATCACGGTAAGTACGGCTCCGATGAATGTCTGGTCAACCTCGAGAGAGAAGGGTAGCAAGCCTTTCAGTACCGAGAAGATACCGATAACGGTAAGGGCATCGAAAGCCAGTGCAACTGTAGATCCTACAGAGAAAGCCAAGTTGCGGAAACGCAATAGAATATAGAGGAAGATGGCAATGAGGGCGATACCTACACTGATGAAGGCGCCATAGGTTACATCTTTAGCTACCGAAGGACCAACCTTAGAAGAACTGATAATAGAACCGCCTTGACGGATATCTGGGTTCTTGAAAGCCTTTACTGATTCCTGGCTTACTAGACCATTCTTCTTCAGCGTGTTGTAAAGTAGAGTTTCGGCCTCGTCGTCTACAGTAGGACTGTTAGACTCTATCTTGTAATTGGTAGAGATACGTATAGTCTTGTTGTCAGTTCCCAAAGAAAGAGCACTGTTGGTGCAGTTAGGGAAGGCCTGATCCAAAATCTCGCGAACCTGCTCGGGCTCGATAGACTTCTCGAACTGAACTACATAGTTACGGCCACCAGTAAAGTCGATGCTCTTGTCGAGACCACGGATAGCCAAACTACCTGCAAAGATAACTATAGCAATAATGGCCACTGTAAAGGTACCCTTGTACATAGACATAAACTTATAGTTAGTACCCTGCATCAAGTTCTTTGAGATAGATGTCCAGAACTTCAGGTTCATCCACTTGTCGTGGTTAAGCTGGCGCTCGTAAACTAAACGTGTAAGGAATACGGCTGTGAAGAACGAACAGAAGATACCTATAATCCATGTGGTGGCAAAGCCCTGGATAGGACCTGTACCGAAGGCCAACAGGATTACACCAGTAATAAGTGATGTCAAGTTAGAGTCGAAGATGGCGCTGAAAGCGTTGCTATAACCGGCCTTGATGGCCTCTTTCATCATCTTGCCTGCACGTAGCTCTTCCTTGATACGCTCATAGATAAGCACGTTGGCATCGACAGCAGTACCTAATGAAAGTACCATACCTGCGATACCGCTCATGGTGAGCGCAGCCTGGAACGAAGTAAGAATACCAAGGGTGAAGAATACGTTGACAACCAGCGCACAGTTTGCTATCATGCCTGGAATGAAATTGTACATCATCACCATATAGATGATAAGCAGTACAAAGGCGATAACAAACGAGATAATACCTTGCTGGATAGACTGGGCACCGAGAGTAGGACCAACTACCTCTTCTTGTACTATTCGGGCTGGAGCAGGCATACGTCCTGACTTCAGTGTGTTGGCCAAGTCTTTTGTCATTTCAACGGTAAAGTTACCTGATATAGAAGATTGTCCACCGTCTATTTCAGAGCTTACACGGGGAGCTGAATATACGGCGTTGTCAAGTACAATGGCAATGGCCTTACCTACGTTGGCTTTGGTAAGGGCGGCCCAACGGCGTGCACCTTCGGGGTTCATCTTCATGCTAACCTCAGGTGCGCCTGATACATGGTTGAACTCATCGCTTGCATCGGTAACAACATCACCCTCCAATGGAGCTCTGCCGCTGGTAGATGTTACTTTGATGGCGTGCAACTCAAATACGTTCTTTACCTGCTCACCGTACATATCGGTAGGAGTGGCGCTCCAAAGTAGTTTTACATCAGAGGGAAGTATCTGTTTGGCAGCTGCCGAGTAGATAATTTTGTCGATGGCAGCAGTATCGCGAACGCTGGCAAAACCTACAAGGCTCAACTGACCGTTGCCGGTAGTTTGGAGCATAGCGGTAAGAGGGTGCTGCTTCTTGAGAGCTTTTACCTGTGCTTCATCGTTTAACTTTGAAGGCTTCTTAGAGTCTGTATCCTTGAGTTGGAATTTTGTCTTGGCTGCATTGGCGGTATT
>CAVHVH010000078.1:0-11446 GCA_963639385.1 Oscillospiraceae bacterium | reverse complement strand
CCAAGGAGGAACTGCTCACCGAGATGTCCGAGGACATAGATATGCTGGCAAAGGAGCAAGGACTCACTAAAGAGGAGGCAATCAACAGGCTGAAGGAACATTATGATGGTTATCATTTTGCCGCAAAGTCTCCAGACGTATTCAATCCCTATAGCTTACTCAACTGCTTTTCCGAAAGAGAGTTCGGCGCTTACTGGTTCAGTTCGGGAACACCAACATACCTTATCAACATGTTGAGAAAATTTGACGTTCTTCCTACCGATATCGCCCCAATAGAGGCACAGGCATCAGCTTTCGACGCACCGACGGAGAAGATGAAAACCATCATACCTCTGCTCTATCAGAGCGGATACATCACCATCAAGGATTACGACAGGGACACCACTCTCTACACCCTTGATATCCCCAACAAGGAGATTAAAGTGGGGTTATACGACAACCTGCTGCCTAACTATCTCGACGGAATGCTCGCCGAGCGTGGAGATGTAACCATCGCCCGCATGGGTTCCCTCATACGCAAGAACGACATGGACGGAGCCTTGCAGCTCTTGCAAGACTTCCTCGGTACGGTACCCTACTGTAATGTGACCAACTATGAGGGGCATTATCAGCAGATGCTCTTCATCATCTTTTCGCTCCTCACCAATTTTATAGTCGATGTAGAAGTGCATACTCCCAAGGGAAGGGTCGATATTGTGCTGCTCACCCGCACCGACCTCTACGTTGTTGAGCTGAAGCTGAACAAGGATGCGCAGACCGCTATGCAGCAAATCAACCTAAAGAACTACGCCCGGCGGTTCGCCTTGAGCGGCAAGCCCGTCACCAAAGTGGGTATCAATTTCGACTCCACCCAAGGAAACATCACCGACTGGGAGGTGGAGAAAGGTAGCGACAACATGGAATAGTCTATCGTATCTCTCCCCAAAACGCAATTTTCCCAACAAAGAATGAACTTAGCGGTGGTAATTTTTAGAACCATCCATTTGTAAGCAACGATAATTCTATTTTAGGTATCCTACTTGTATTGCGCTCGATTTGCGCTACCTTTAAATAAGTTAGGCTGCATCTAGGCAATAAAAAGAAAAGTCTTTTGGCCATTTCTTTTGTATTGCGCTCGATTTGCGCTACCTTTGCAGCAGATATAAAAAACTTACATTATGGATAATATCAAGAACGTATTTGCATCAAAACTCTTGGACATACAAGCAATTAAGTTGCAACCCCAAAACCCGTTCACATGGGCTTCGGGATGGAAATCTCCTTTCTACTGCGACAACAGAAAAACGCTGTCATTTACCGAGGTGCGTAGCTTTGTAAAATTAGAGCTGGCACACGCCATACTCGAGAATTTTGCCGAGGCTACAGCTGTGGCCGGAGTGGCCACCGGAGCTATTGCCCAAGGTGCTATGGTTGCCGATGAACTGAACCTTCCTTTCTGCTATGTGCGCTCAAAAGCTAAAGACCATGGTATGGGTAACCTGATAGAGGGCGAACTGCCCGTAGGTTCTAAAGTGGTGGTAGTAGAAGACCTTATCTCTACCGGAGGTTCTTCGTTGAAAGCCGTAGAAGCCTTGCGCCAGGCTGGGTTCGAAGTAGTAGGCATGGTGGCCTCGTATACCTATGGATTCCCTGTAGCACAAGAGGCTTTTGAACAAGCCGGCGTAAAATTGGTAACCCTTACCGA
The DNA here is from genome assembly GCA_963639385.1 of Oscillospiraceae bacterium. GTDB lineage: Bacteria > Bacteroidota > Bacteroidia > Bacteroidales > Bacteroidaceae > Prevotella. The sequence goes on along the minus strand of CAVHVH010000078.1, from coordinate 9,762 downwards.
CTACGAACATGTAGTAGAGCGCGCCCTTGAAACGGGATATATACAGGATGGCGACGTTGAACTGCTGCATCGCTGGCGCAAAGATCCAGCCCATTTCCAGGTATAACTTACACCACTATGAGCAGTAAATTTGAAAGTAGCATACGCGAAATAGCCCACGCACAACAGAAAGTGTACAACACGCTGAGCGACCTGTCGAACCTTGAACGTGTACGCGACCGTATACCAAAGGACAAGCTGGAAGATTTCTCGTTCGACAAAGACCACATCGCCATCAAAGCACCTGTGGTGGGACAGATACAGATGCACATCATCGAACGTGAAGAGCCCAAGACCATCAAGTTCGAAACAGAGCAGAGCCCTATGCCGTTCAACTTTTGGATACAGTTGGTGCCCCTTACCGACAACTCGTGCAAAATGAAACTCACCGTCAAGGCCGACATCAACCCCTTTATCAAGGGAATGGTGCAAAAACCACTGCAAGAAGCCCTCGAAAAGATAGCCGACGTACTGCAGATTATAAACTACGAATAGACAACAATGAACAAACTTTGGGAAAAGAATTTTGAAGTAAACAAGGATATTGAGCGGTTTACCGTAGGTCGCGACCGCGAGCTTGACCTATACTTGGCCAAGTACGATGTGCTGGGCTCTATGGCCCATATCACCATGCTCGAGTCTATCGGACTGTTGGAACGCAACGAACTTACCGCACTGCTTGCCGAACTCAAAGCTATTTACCATATAGCTGACAGCGGACAGTTTGTTATAGAAGATGGCGTTGAAGACGTACACTCCCAGGTAGAACTTATGCTCACTCGCAAACTCGGAGACATGGGCAAAAAGATACATTCTGGGCGCTCGCGCAACGACCAGGTTCTTGTTGACCTAAAACTGTACACCCGGCACGAACTGATGGATGTGGTTGAACTTACCCATAGTCTGTTCGACGAGCTGATACAAAAGAGCAACCAGTATAGCCATGTGTTAATGCCCGGATATACTCATCTGCAGATAGCTATGCCCTCGAGCTTTGGACTATGGTTCGGAGCTTATGCCGAGTCGCTGGCCGACGACATGCTCTTCCTCCAGGCCGCCTACCGTATGACCAACCGCAACCCCTTAGGCTCGGCTGCAGGATACGGGTCTTCGTTCCCACTTGACCGCTCAATGACCACCCGTCTGCTGGGTTTCGACTCAATGGACTACAACGTGGTATATGCTCAAATGGGACGCGGCAAGATGGAGCGCAACGTGGCTTTCGCTCTTGCGTCGGTAGCAGGAACTGTGGCCAAGATGGCTTTCGATGCCTGTATGTTCAACTGTCAAAACTTTAACTTCATTAAATTGCCCAAGGAGTGCACTACCGGTTCGAGCATTATGCCCCACAAGAAAAATCCAGATGTTTTCGAACTTATACGCGCCAAATGTAACAAGATACAGAGCCTGCCCCAACAGATAGTACTTATCATGAACAATCTGCCTGTGGGTTACTTCCGTGACCTGCAGCTTATCAAGGAAGTGTTCATACCCGCTTTCGGTGAGCTGAAAGACTGTCTGCAGATGGCAGCCTATATCATAAACCGAATGGAGGTAAACGAGCACATACTTGACAACACCATGTACGACCCCATGTTCTCTGTAGAAGAAGTGAACAAGCTGGCCGCCAATGGCATGCCGTTCCGTGATGCCTACAAGAAAGTAGGACTGGAGATAGAAGCTGGCACATTCAAGGCCGACCGCAACATACACCACACCCACGAAGGCTCAATGGGCAATCTCTGTAACGACCGCATCACCAGTCTAATGGAGCATACGCTCAGTGAGTTCCATTTTGAGCGCGTTACAGAAGCTGAGCGCGCCTTGTTAGGACAATAAAATGAAAGGTGTATATTATATTATAGTAGTGGTGTTGGCAGCGGTAATGCTGGCCGCTTGTAGTGATGATGACAATCGTTACAGCAGCTACCACTGTAATCTGAGCATAGACAACAGCAAGCATCTCAATCCGGTGCTTGCTTCGGCTATGGATGCCAATACTCCTGGTACGTTCTGTATTATAGGCTTCACCATAAAGGGCGGTGCAAAATACTTTACCTTTAAGAATAGTCTAGGACAGTCGCAGACCAGTATCTTCAATGCCATAGACGATCGTCTCAACAGTCAAGAACGTATTGGTATGAACGGCAGTCTTATCATAGGCTATGGCAATATGGATTATCCTTCGCAGTTTTACGCTTACGACGGCGAATGCCCTAATTGCTTCGACCTCAATGCGCTACCCTTGCGCAGTTACCCACTTAGCATTGACAGTCAGGGAATAGCCACTTGTGCCAGTTGCCATCGCCAGTATAGACTCAACCAAGAAGGTGTGGCCGTAAGCGGTGGCGGACATCTTACCCGTTACCGTGCTAACCAGCCCGTTGCCAACGGGGTCTTGCAGGTATACTAACGTTAGGTAAAAGATTATATAAATAAAGGCATTCTTGAACTATGTAATCAATGGTATTACAGTTCCAGTATGCCTTTATTAGGTTTATTTTCTTGTTGTTTTGGGCTGATATACCTTATTTTTGCTTGTAGCGAGGCTTGGTGGAAAGCATATGCAGTAGAGCTTGCCATGGGTGATAGAAAAGCATTCGCGGACCAGCATATCGCATCACATTGCGCATAAGGCTACGCATATCTTTGCGATAGCAATGTATTGGGCAACTGCGACACGAAGTCTTTGCATTGCCAAATGGACAATGGTCAAGTCGGCTATGGGCGTAATCCAACAGAGCCTTACAGTGCGGGCACAGATAGGTATTACCCTCCTTTCTACGGCAGTAGAGACGTATCATGTACTCTACCGTTTTCTTCTCCCTTTCTATCTTCTGCACAACAATCGCCCTTATTTTAGGTATTCGGCGAAATTGGTAAGCCGCATATCTCCTTTCTTCTTCAGCGTGTCGTGCATGGCAAAGGCTGCGGTCATAGACTGGGGCTCGTGTCCCTTGTCGGCTATGCGCAAATATTCGCGCAATAGAGGGCGGTAGTCTGGATGGGCGCAGTTGTTGATTATCTCCTCGGCGCGTCGGCGCGGCCCTTTTCCGCGAAGGTCGGCAATACCCTGTTCGGTAACTATTACATCTACATCGTGCTCGGTAGAGTCTACATGCGTACACATGGGCACGATAGAACTTATTGTTCCGCCCTTGGCTACCGATGGTGTAGTGAATATACTGATATATCCGTTGCGTTCGTAGTCGCAACTGCCACCGATACCATTCATCAGTCGGGAACCGCATACATGGCTCGAGTTCTCGTTGCCGTATAAGTCGCACTCAAGAGCTGTATTCATGGCTATTACACCCAGTCGGCGTATCACTTCGGGGCTATTGGCCACTTCGCTTTGGCGTATGGTAAGATGCTGAGAGAAGAAGTCCATATTGTTATATACCATCTGTAGGCACTCGTTAGTTATGGTCATTGCCGTTGCCGATGCTTTTTCTATCTTTCCTTCGAGCATCAGCCTTATGGCGGCATCTTGCACCACTTCAGAGTACACACAGAAATTAGGTATATGGCTATTGGCGCCCAATGCGGCCAATACGGCATTACCTGTGGCTCCTACGCCGCTTTGTATGGGCAGAAACTGTGGAGGTATGCGCCCGGCCTTCATGTCGGCAGCCAGAAATTCGGCCACATATTGTCCCATCTTCGAGGTATATTCGTCTACGGCTTTAAAGGCACGCGCCTCTTCAGGTATATTGCTGTCTACTACGCCTACTATCTTGGCTACGTCTATGGAAACATAGTTGTTGCCTACGCGGTCGTAGGGTGTCAGTACAGGTATGGGTTGACGCCCGAACCCGCAGTCACCGGGTTCGTATGTATCGTGCAGAAAACGCGAGTTGGGGTTATGAAAAGTGTTATGCTCAAGTATTACCCGTTTGGCCAATCGTGCAGCCGTGGTAACAATTCCTCCGGCCGATGTAAGATAGGCGCGGCATGTATCGCCTACAATCTCGTAAGCAGATACTTCGATAACGGCCCAATTCATAGTGCCGTAGAACCCGTGGCGCATACGTTCGGCCATATGTCCCAAGTGCATATCTTCGTAGTCTATCTCGCCCAAATTGGTATGGTTGCGGAAGTCGGCATTAGTAGAGAATGGCGCCCTGAACTTGATGGCATGGGCATTAGCCATATCGCCCTCTACGCTTTGGCACGATGAGGCTCCCGTAAATATGCCTACTGCAAAGGGCCGTCCGGCCTCGTGCTCGTGTACGGCACGCTGCGACAATTCGCGGAAGATACCCTTAGGATTACCACTGGGGGTAAATCCAGACAGGGCTATATTATCACCGTCGTGTATCATTGCCGCTGCTTCGGCCGCTGTTATATGTGAAAGTGTCATTGCAATACGGTATTAATGCGCAAAGATACAGTTTTACAGATGAATATTCAAGCTTTTTTCCTACTTTCTGTGACACTGTGACGAAAAATACTGGAAAGAGGTCTGCTACCTAACTACCCTTTATGCAGTTCTTGGCCGCCATCAAGTAAATGCAGATATACATAGATATATCTCCCAGCGATGGAAAAGAAACAAGTAAACTTATTTTCCCATCTCCCCTACTTTCAGTAACTTTGCAGTTATGAACGCAAAGTTATCTGATTTTGAGATTATGGCTCCTGTAGGCTCGCGCGAAAGTTTGGCTGCAGCCATACAGGCCGGTGCCAACTCAGTATATTTCGGCATAGGCCAGCTTAACATGCGGTCGCACTCGGCCAACCACTTTACGGCCGATGATCTGCGCGACATAGTAGCTACTTGTAATAGTCATGGCATCAAGACCTATCTCACCGTAAACACCATTATCTACGATGGCGACATAGACACCATGCACGCTATAATAGACACCGCCAAAGAAGCCGGTGTGTCGGCCGTGATAGCTTCTGATGTGGCCGTGATGACCTATTGCAACAGTGTTGGGGTAGAGGTGCATCTGTCTACCCAACTTAACATCTCCAATATTGAGGCTCTGCGCTTCTATGCCCGTTTTGCCGACGTGGCTGTGTTGGCCCGTGAACTTAATATGGATCAGGTGGCAGCCATACACCGGCAGATAGAACAACAACATATTTGTGGCCCCAAAGGACAACCTGTACGCATAGAAATGTTCTGCCATGGTGCACTCTGTATGGCCGTAAGTGGCAAGTGCTATATGAGTTTGCATAACGCCAACCGGTCGGCCAACCGCGGTGAATGTGTGCAGATATGCCGCCGGTCGTACACCGCTACAGACAATGAAACGGGCAACCAACTGGAGATAGACAACAAGTACATTATGAGTCCCAAAGACTTAAAGACTATACGCTTTATAGACCGTATGATGGAGGCCGGTGTAAGAGTGTTCAAGATAGAAGGGCGCGCCCGCGGTCCCGAATACGTACACACCGTGGTAAGTTGTTACCGCGAAGCCATACAAAGCGTAATTGACGGCACTTTTACAGAAGAAAAGAAAGATGCATGGGATAGTCGATTAGCCACAGTATTCAACCGTGGTTTCTGGGACGGATACTACCAGGGTCAGACTTTGGGCGAATGGAACAAGCACTATGGGTCGGTAGCCACAGAGAAGAAAGTGTTGGTAGGCAAGGTGATGAAATATTTCTCAAAGCTAAATGTAGCCGAGGTAGCTGTAGAGGCCGCTCCCTTTGACCGCGGCGAAAAGCTGCTTATAACAGGTCCTACCACCGGAGTAATGTATCTTAATGCCAGTGAGATACGCTACAACCTACATCCCGTAGACACTGCACTGCAGGGATGGCGCGTGTCTATACCCGTAACGGGTAAAGTGCGCCCCAATGATAAACTATTTAAACTGGTAACAGTTACCGAAATAAAAGAAATAACACAATGACTATCAATGAACAACAAGACGCCATTATCGAAGAGTTCTCCGATATGGACGACTGGATGGACCGCTACCAGCTGCTTATAGACATGGGTAACGAACTGGACATTCTCGATGAACAGTACAAGACCAATCAAAATCTGATAGACGGTTGCCAGAGCCGTGTATGGATACAGTGCGACTACCGCGATGGTTTGCTCTACTTCAGTGCCGATAGCGATGCCCTTATTGTTAAAGGTATTATAGCCTTGCTAATACAGACACTCAGTGGCCATAGTCCACAAGAAATACTTGATACCGATTTGTACTTTATAGATCGCATAGGACTGCGCGATCACCTTTCGCCAACTCGTAGCAACGGCCTGTTGGCCATGATTAAGCAAATCAAGGCCTACGCACTGGCCTACAAGACCAAAGAGGAACAATAACAATATCCAGAAGAACAATGAACAGAATACTTGCAATAGCTATGGCATTGGCTTGCTGTATAATGGTTTGGCCACAGAGTGCCGACGAGCGAGCCGGAGCCTGTCTTAACGAGAACCGGTGGTTCGACCTATACGATGCTTACCAAACAGACAGTGCCCAAATGTCGCCCTTTATACGCCAGTTTAGCAAGGCTATGCTCAACCATATGTTCAACCGTCCAGAAGAAGCCAGCACAGACATTCTTACGCTTATACGTAACTATCAACAGCAGATGGGCGGTAGCAATGTATACTCAATGATGCTGATGTTGGCCGAAAATTACAGTCGCATAGGCAATAATATCCAGGCGGCCAAAGTAATAAAAAGTTTGGCCGACCAAACCGAGGGGCAAACAGATACTGCCGTTATTGCCCAGTTGCGTAGTAAGCAGAAACTATACGAGGCACTGTCGGCCATAGCCGTAAACCAAACCGATGAGGCCAATCATACCCTTGATTTTAACTATATGCAGATGGGCGACTCTGCCCAGCATCTTATAACCGTGAGCGGAAAGATAAACGGCCACAAGGACAATTTTATTTTTGATACAGGAGCCAGCTATAACGTAATAACTCCCGAATTGGCCAACCGCTATGGACTAAAAATTATTGGCGGAGGAATGTCTGTTAACGGCACGCGCCGTATAGAAGGCAAGATGGCTGTTGCCGATGATATAAAGATAGGAACGCTGCATATACGCAATGCTATATTTACAGTATTGGACATCAATGCTGGAAATGAGCGCGCCCGCCGAGCTGCCCAAAAGATACAACTTATCATAGGTCAGCCCACGCTTCAGCTCTTCGGGCGGTACACCATTGACTGCGATAACCAAAAGATAATCCTGCAAGGGCACAGTCAGCATACTCAGACTACCCCCAATATATATTTAGACAAGATTCCTTACATAGCCGTTACCCGGGAAACGCTGCGTATGCCAATAGCGTTAGATACCGGTGCGCCGGCAAGCTCGCTCGATAACGCATATTATAAAGCCTTTTCGGCCGACGTGGCCCGTGAGGGGAAGTGGGATATTGCTGCTTCGGCCGGATTTGGAGGTATAACCTACGATAGCGTTTTTCGTATGCCGGCCATAAATTTGACCATAGGCAATACTCCGTTTACCTTACACGGCGTTGCCGTTTCGGCTTTGTCTACGGGCAACCAGCTTACCCAAGGCTATGGACGGTTAGGCATAGATTTTCTGCAAATGTGGCACAGGGTAACGGTAGACAATACCAATATGACCATAAGTATGGAATAACGCCAGCAAGATGAGAAAACTACGTACCATAGAGATGAGCCGCCTTACGGTAGAAGAGTTCAAGCAGGCCAGCAAACTGCCCGTTGTGGTAGTTCTCGACAACGTTAGGTCGCTCTACAATGTAGGGTCGGTATTCCGCAGTTGCGATGCCTTTCGTATAGAAGCGGTATTCCTGTGCGGCATTACGGCCACACCCCCTAACAACGAGATACACAAAACAGCACTCGGCGGCGAAGATAGCGTAGACTGGCAGTATTTTGCCGACACCCGCGATGCCATAGCAGCCCTGCGCGAATGGGGATATTATATATACAGTATAGAACAGGTAGAACACTCTATTAAACTGCAGCAGTTAGACCTGCACGGCCAACACCATGCCGGCTATGCCGTAGTGCTGGGCAACGAGGTAAAAGGTGTACAGCAACAGATAGTAGACCTTAGCGATGCATGTCTGGAAATACCCCAGTTAGGAACCAAACATTCGCTTAACGTAAGTGTAACGGCAGGCATCGTGGTATGGGAATTTGCACGCCAGTTGATACTCGACACGGCACATCTCGCAACTTTACGTTAGAACAATTTATTCGTTTTTTACCTCTATATGACGCAGATTTCACCCATACAGTCATTAGAACGCCAACGTATGCTGCTCAGACTCGAATACGAAACCGAGAAAGAGGAGTTTCGCCAGCAGACCGAAGAGCGTGGACTTAACCGTATGGTAAAACGCGGCGATGTATGGCTACCTCTGCGTATAGGCAATACCTTTTATAATTCTCTCAACCAGCTTGCCATAGAAGTTTACCGTACCGGCAATCTGGATATTGAACACAATTTTGAATACGGTCGCCCCGTAATATTCTTCAGCATCAGTAGCGATGAAAAGAAGCCGGGCGAACATAAACTGCACTACTTTGATTTTACAGGAACGGTAAGCTATGTAGATGGCGACCGCATGGTTGTAACCCTACCCGACAACGGAAGAGCCACAGCCCTAACAGCAAGCACCAACAAGATAGGCGTGCAAATATTCTTTGACGAAACAACCTATCATCTTATGGCCGATGCGCTGGACCGCGTAATCCATGCCCGGGGTAACCGGTTAGCCTATCTGCGCGACTTGTTCTATAGCCGTACCGCTCCTGCGCGCTTTAGCTTCGACGATATCACTCTGCCATGGCTAAACGCCACCCAGCAGTATGCCGTAAACGAGGTGTTAAGAGCCAAAGACGTAATGGTAGTGCATGGCCCGCCCGGAACGGGAAAAACTACCACGCTGGTAGAAGCCATACATGAGGTGTTGCGCCGCGAAAGCCAAGTGCTGGTATGCGCCCAAAGCAATATGGCGGTAGACTGGATAAGCGAGAAGCTGGCCGACCGTGGCATAAGCGTACTGCGTATAGGTAACCCTACAAGAGTAAACGATGAGATGCTGGCCTTTACTTATGAGAGGCGTTTTGAGTCGCACCCTGACTATCCCCAATTATGGTCTATACGCAAAGCCATACGCGAACTTAACAGACAGCGCCGTCGAACAGAAAACTGGCATCAGAAAATCGACCGGCTACGCGAACGAGCCACAGAGATAGAGATGCGCATCAATGCCCAACTCTTTGGTGAAGCCCGTGTGATAGCTTCTACACTGGCCGGGTCGGCCAACCGTATACTTGAAGGACAGAAATTTAATACGCTCTTTATTGATGAAGCGGCACAAGCACTCGAGGCAGCATGCTGGATTCCCGCCAGGCGCGTACAACGTATCATTTTTGCTGGCGACCACTGCCAACTGCCCCCTACGGTAAAGAGCCAGGAAGCTCTGCACGGTGGACTGGGTACCACGCTTATGGAACGCATAGCCAACAACTATCCCGAAGCTGTAACTCTGCTGCAAATCCAATACCGCATGAACGAACAGATAATGCGCTTCTCCAGCGAGTGGTTCTATAAAGGAAAGGTAGAGTCGGCTCCCGATGTAAAGTTCCGTGGTATACTGGACTACGATAATCCCATAGAATGGATAGTTCCTTCTATACCTATTGACGGCGAAGACGGCAATACAGCCTTTCGCGAACAGTTTGCTGGCGACAACTTTGGACGTATCAATAAGGGCGAGGCACGCTATAC
>CAVHVH010000077.1:6004-11457 GCA_963639385.1 Oscillospiraceae bacterium | reverse complement strand
GATTATTAAATATATGTAGATGAACAACTGGATGAAGCTCTTTACTACCATCGTGTGCATGTCCTCTAGACATACTTCCAAGAAAATTCCCATTTTTATTTACTATAGGGAAAAGCTCGTATGAATTGTCTTTCATATTTTTTTAAAAAATGTAAACATGTTGTTAAATTCATGTGCAAGTTCGGTTGGATTGCTAAAAATGCCGAAAATGGCACTGCCACTACCACTCATTTGAGCATAGACGGCTCCCAACTTGTACAAGCGTAGCTTGATGTCTGCCAACTCAGGATACAATGAAAAAAGATAGGGTTCAAAATCGTTGCTCAGTTCATTACGCCAAGTGTTAACAGGTTGTTTGACAATTTCTCTGCAACATTTTTGTGGCATCTTTGGACGAATATGGGAAAACGCTTCTTTGGTGGAAATAGCTATATTGGGTTTTACTATACCTATATAGTATTCTTTTAATTTATCCAAAATTCCATCTAATGGTTTGAATATTTCCCCAATACCTGTTGCGTAAACCGGTTTGGCTGTTATAAAAAATGCGCAATCTGCTCCAATTTGAGTGGCATACTTCTCCATTTCAGATATCCCCATATTTAGGTTGAACATTTTATTTAGTAGGCGTATCATATATGCCGCATCACTAGATCCTCCGCCAAGTCCGGCTTGTGATGGTATTTGCTTGTAGAGATAAGCGTGAATTACCGGCAGATTATAGTCTTTGGCTATCAGATTGTAAGCTTTGGATACTAGATTATCTTTCTCATGGCATGCTATAGGGATACCATGGATATCCAAATTGCATGTCGGTGATTTTTGGGTATCATCTGTTATGCATTTTATCTCTAAAGTATCAGTGAGTTTGATCGGATAAAATATAGTTTGGAGTTCGTGGTAGCCATCATTCCTTTTATTTATTATATTGAGTCCAAGGTTAATCTTGGCACAAGGAAATACTTTCATATAGCAACAATGTTGTTGGATTTGTTATTTTAAGATGGTTTAATAAATCATCGTATTTTACTTTGTTGAAGTGATGGTGTAAAATAATTAACAACTGCCTAAAAAGTAGATTTTGTTCGGAGCAGAAATTTTATTAGTTACTTGTACGAATTTCTTCAAGTGCTTTAACCCAATTTGTGTCTAAGGAGAACTGTGTGATAAAATTCTCGTTGTCAACATATGCATAGACAATTTCTTTATCCATATCATTGAATAAGGCATTTTCAATCGTTGCTTTTTTGAATTTGCTCTTTATTATATCCCTTTGGGCCTTCTTTTTCTCGGCCGACAGACTCTTGATATAGATATTAACAAAATCGATCATAGCACTTGTCTGCTTTCCCAATTCGTAAGTTGAAACATGATTGTCTGTAGCCTTTACCAACATATAATATATAGCATCGTATTTAAAGGTGGCTATTTTTCGTTCTTCGATAGGCTTTTTAGAGTCACATTTGATTACTTCCTGGTTTTGCATAATGCGTTTTACCTCGTTATAAATTTCTTGCGCTCCTACATTGGTTGTTATTGTACAAAGTAAAAGCATTGATATTAAAATCTGTTTCATATAATCTTTAGTTTATTTTAAATTAGATAAATTGTTAATTCTATTTTGATTTCTGTTGACAAAATCTTTCCAACTTCCATATTTTTGTTCCCTTAATGGTGCATTCTGTTGTAAAAAATGACAATAAGCAACTCCTAATGCATCCGTGGCATCCATAAATTTAGGCATATTACATTCATTTATTTTCAAAAGACGTTGAAGCATTTTGGCTACTTGCCCTTTGCTTGCTTGGCCTTGGCCAGTAATCGCCATTTTTATTTTCAGAGGTGCATACTCATGAATAGGAAGGTTATATCTTATGGCTGCAGCAATTGCTACTCCTTGGGCTCTGCCTAATTTTAGCATAGACTGCACATTCTTCCCAAAAAATGGAGCTTCTATTGCCATTTCGTTGGGTAAATATTCTGTAATGATCTCAGAAATCATTTCGTGGATTTTTCCCAATTTTTGATATGGATTGGCTATTTTGCGCAAATCAATTATTCCAAGAGACAACAGAATTGGCTTGTTGTCAACAGCTTTTATTACCCCATACCCCATAATGTTGGTTCCAGGATCTATACCAAGAATAATGCGCTCGTTGTTTGTCATCATCTATCAAGAAAGCGATTGCTTGCCAATTCATTGCCAATAGTGGTCATTTCCCCATGTCCAGGATATATTTTTGTGATATCGGGCAGCTGGCAAACCTTTCTAAGACTTTGAATAATCTGAAACATTGATCCACCAATAAAATCAGTACGCCCGATTGCGTGTCTAAACAGAGTGTCTCCAGAGAAAGTAACATTTTCTTCCTTGCAGTAGAAGAATACGCTACCAGGCGAATGCCCTGGAGTTTCAATAATCGTAAATTCATGTTTGCCGAATCTGACGGCATATTCGTTTTCAAAATATTTTACAGGAGGTAACTGATAATCAAGACTTACATTTACTAATCCAGAGGCTTGTTCGGTAAGCATCTCCATTAGTTTCTGATCATTTATGTTTACTTCAGGTATCAAACCATAATTGTCGAAAATGGTGTTATTTCCAAAATTGTGGTCAATATGCCCATGGGTCGCTATAAGATGTACAGGAGACAAATGGTTGTTTGTAATATAATCTGTAATGTCTTTCCGCTCTTGTTGTGTGTATGCTCCACAATCACAAATAACGCACTCTTTGGTCTCATCACTTATCACGTAGCAATTTTCTTGCAACATGTTACATATAAATCGTTTTATCGTCAACATGGAATATATAATATATTTTTCCCATTAAACCAATCTTCTTTAAACCAATTGTTAATTGGGGTGATTTCTGCCACATGGGCAAAAGGTTTTATTTCTGCTTGTAATTCTCCGCCCTTTAGGCAGATAATGCCATTTGGTAGGGCATTATAGCTTTTTTTTGATATGTTTTTTGTTACGATTTTTGCAAGGTCGGGTAATGGCATAACTGCTCTACTTACCACAAAATCGTATATACCCCTTTCTTCCTCTCCGCGCATATGTTCTGCGCATACATTTTCTAATCCAATTGAACAAGCCACATCTTTTGCCACCATAATTTTTTTTCTAGTTCCATCGATTAGTTTAAACTTGCATTCAGGAAACAATATAGCGAGAGGAATTCCAGGGAAGCCCCCGCCTGTACCAAAATCCAAAATCTCTGTTCCAGGTTTGAATGCAAGAAGTTTTCCGATAGATAATGAATGAAGAACATGATGCAAATAGAGATTGTCAATGTCCTTGCGGGATATAACATTGATTTTTGTGTTCCAGTCTTTGTATAAATCTTCAAGTAGGGAAAATTGCTGAATTTGTTTTTCACTAAGTTTGGTGAAATATTTTGTTATTATCTGCATATGGTGGCAATCAAATAGCTAATTATCACTTTCTTTGTTATTCTATGCAAAGTTACGATAAAATTGTCGTAACTTTGCAAAACAATTATACTTAATTAAGTAAATAATGATTAAAGCTGCGCTTTTTGATATGGATGGGGTCATATTTGATACCGAACCACAATATACGCTTTTTTGGAGAGAAATTGGGAAAAAATACCATTTGGATATTGACGATTTTGAGACAAAAATCAAGGGGCAGACTTTATTTCAAATATTATCATCATATTTTTCTCATTTTCAATCAGAGCAGTCGCAAGTTGTTAGTCTGCTTGATGAATTTGAAAAGAATATGTCTTATAATTATATTCCAGGTTTTATGTCGTTTGTATCTGCGCTGAAAGAAAACAATATCAAGACAGCAATAGTTACAAGTAGTAATAAAATCAAGATGCGAAATGTTTATAGGTGTCATCCTGAGATACCTGGGTGTTTTGATGCTATTCTTACTTCCGAAAATTTTAGTCATAGTAAGCCTCATCCGGAATGTTATTTGAAAGGTGCTGAAATACTGAACGTCAACCCTGCAGAATGCATGGGATTTGAAGATAGTTTTAACGGATTGAAGGCCTTACGCGCTGCCCGAATGTTCACAGTGGGTGTGGCGACAACAAATTGTGCTCAAGATATAACAGGCTATTGTCACTTGGTAGTTAATAATTTTTCAGATTGGACACACAGAATACTTCCATACATATAACTCTATGGCATAGAGATTTTTGGCTTTTGTCTATTGCCAATTTGTTCGTTTCAATTGGTATGTATATGATGATACCCGAAACGTTGATATGCATGCGTCGGTTTGGTTTTTCTTGCCTAAATCAAGCATGGGTAATGGGAAGTTATATTATAGGTTTGTATGTGTTTGGCCCTTTTGTAAATTATTTGGTAGAACGTTATCGGCGTAAAAGGGTTTGCCAATTTGCGATGTTGCTATTGATAAGTGATATGGCTATCATGTTATATATGCTTACTACCACGTTGGTGGGTAGGGTAGAAATAATGGTTTTTTTGCGTTTTTTCTTAGGCGCTACTTATGGTTTAACTAAAATGGTATTACTCTCTACATTAGCTATTGATATGGTCGAGTCTTTTCATCGTACGGAAGCAAATTATCATATCGGTTGGTTCGGACGATTCGCTGTTGCATTAGGTCCTTTTGTGTCATTATGGATAATTTCTCGGGCGTCTTTGGAACAAGCGTTTCTTTTCTCTATGATAATGATTGTTTTGGCGTTCTTGTTTATATCTCTTACCAATATTCGTTTCAAGACACCGCCCGATAATATAAATAAATGCAGTTTTGATCGATTTTTTTTGCTAGCAGGAATAAGATTGTTTGTTTGCTTGTCTTTGGTGTTGGTCTCTGTTGGTTTGCTTTATACTTTGCGGTTGCCTATGACGTTTTATGCTTGGATGGCATTTGGACTTTTTATAGCTATTGTAGCAGAAAGGGTTGTCTTTTCTAATGCTGAACTAAAAAGTCAGGCCGTAGTGGCTAACTTTGCTATCATTTTAGCTTTTCTATTACTTTTAACGCGTCCAGCTTATCAAGAGGCGCTAGTTGCGTCTGCCATATTATTAGGTTTCGGTATAGGGTTGGTAGGTTCTCGTTTTTTATTGTTTTTCATCAAATTAAGCAGCCATTGTCAGCGTGGAACATCGCAGAGTAGTTTTTTTCTTGCTTGGGAAACTGGTATTGGTATTGGTCTTTTCTTTGGGATATTAGTATTCTGCGAATCCATGTCCTCCACGTTGTATTGTGCACTTGCCGTTATTGTAACAACATGCATTATGTATGTCGTTTTTTTGCATCGTTGGTACATGGAGCATAAAAACAGATAGACAAAGCCGGATAGATGGTAAACCATTATAAAATAGTTACTATTTCTCATATAAAAAACATTGATGTCTATATATATTATGTAAACAAAAAAATGTAACTTTGCATAAAAATATCAATTATTATATAATATGGATTGGCTTATTAAT
>CAVHVH010000077.1:0-5994 GCA_963639385.1 Oscillospiraceae bacterium | reverse complement strand
CTGTTGGCGTGTTGCTGGGTAAAATAAAAATTTGTGGTATCTCCTTGGGGGTAACCTTTGTGTTATTTGCAGGCATTATAGCAGGTCATATAGGTTTTACAGCTCCAATTAACATCTTGACATTTATTCAGGATTTCGGACTAATTCTATTCGTCTTTATGATTGGTTTACAAGTAGGACCTGGTTTTTTTGAAAGTTTTAAAAAAGGTGGCGTTATTCTTAATGGGTTGTCAACCGCAGCTGTTATGCTGAATATTTGTGTGATGTTCGCATGTTATTATATATTCTTTGATACGTCAAATCCTAATAACTTACCAATGATGGTTGGAACACTATATGGAGCGGTTACTAATACTCCTGGTTTAGGTGCAGCCAACGAGGCTCTCTCTTCTGTTTTTTCAGCTGATAAAATACCTTCCATCGCATCTGGATATGCTTGTGCTTATCCTTTAGGCGTGTTGGGTATTATAGGTGCAACTATTGCTATAAGATACATCTGCAAAATTAAACTAGAAAAAGAAAACGAACAATTGCAGATGCTTGAGAATGAAAATCCACATGAGAAACCATACTCTATGTGCTTGAGAGTAAGTAACTCTTATCTTGCCGGCAAGAAGCTTCAGCAGATTTCCGAATTCCTTAATCGTGATATTGTATGCTCGCGCTTACTTCACAAAGGAGAGGTAGTTATACCCAATAAGAATACTATACTTGATCTTAATGATGAAATGAGTATCGTATGTGCCGAACATGATGCTGAGGCAATCCGTGCATTTATCGGTCCTGCGGTCGAAACAACGTTCCCAGAGGAAAAGGAGAATCAACTCATGATATCAAAGCGTATTGTTATTACAAATCCTTCAATGAATGGAAAAACACTCGGAAAAATGCATTTCTCAAGTGTACATGGTGTCAATGTTACTCGTATTACACGCCAGGGAATGGACTTGTTTGCTAGTCGTCGTCATCATTTCCATGTAGGCGATCGTATTATGGTAGTTGGCCCAGAAGAGAATGTTAACCGGGTAGCAGAATTAATGGGTAATTCTATAAAACGGTTGGATACTCCTAATATTGCCACTATTTTTATAGGTATCATTATAGGTATTATCTTTGGAAGTCTTCCTTTTGCCATACCGGGAATGCCAGTTCCGCTCAAACTTGGTATAGCGGGTGGTCCACTTATTATAGCAATTCTTATTGGACGTTTTGGCTATCGTATAAGGTTGGTAACTTATACTACTACATCAGCCAACATGATGTTGCGCGAGATTGGGTTAGTATTGTTTTTGGCCGCTGTAGGTATTAAGGCTGGCGCACATTTCTGGGACACTGTTGTTCAAGGTGATGGCCTAAAATATGTCTATACAGGCTTCTTGATAACCATTATTCCAATACTCATAATTGGAACGATTGCTCGCCTAAAGTATAAATTCAACTATTTTACTATTATGGGTATGTTGGCAGGAACCTATACAGACCCTCCTGCATTGGCTTATGCCAACTCTGTTTGTATGAAAGAAGAGCCATCGGTTGGCTATTCAACAGTTTATCCATTGAGTATGTTTTTGCGAATTTTTACAGCTCAATTAATAGTCCTTTTCTGTTGTGGAGCGGTATAAGATAAGTAAATAATAAACGAAAAATGCAAGTCTTAATCAGAGACTTGCATTTTTCGTTTCCCGTTATCAGAAATGGTTATTTTTATTTGATAAGATGTAGATGCATCAGGTATTGCTATACACGCAATAAATGTTATGTTGTTTGTGGTAGACTTATAAAAAGTAATATCGCTCAATACACTTTGTGAAAGATATTCAGAAGGGACCAAACCTATAAAATCTTTCTTTACAAAATTGCTCGAATATAGACGCTTGCTACCTGTATAAACACTTAGATGCACAATATTGTCATAATATACATTATCTATTCCTACACCTTCATCGTTGTATGTAGTCTTTGTTACTTTATATGTTGTCGGGTTTACTTGAACGTAATAATGATATTGTATATTTCCTGCTTTTACAATGCTATCTCGTTTGATAAGATGTCGCTGGTTAAGAACTATTGGCTTATGTGCACTAAAGTAGCAATTGTTTGAGATATCTTCGCTTTTGGTCAAAGTTATACGTTCTCCCGATTGATTTTCAAATACAAATAAATTTTCAGATTGTTTTTGTATATGATATTTAGTTGCTTTTGCACCATGTAATATCAATGTGTCATCAATGATTTGAAAATATGCAGGAATACTTGCTGTATCTGGATAGAAAATAGTATCTCCTTTTGCTTTGAATACAATATCTTCTCCATCTTCGTTAATCCAAATACCTTGTAGCATTTTTTTTGCAGCTATATCCTCTATTACATTTTTTTTTATGTTCGATTGTCGTCTACATGAGAGAATAAGCAATAGGAATGTCACAAGTATAGTGATTTTTTTCATCTTCCAATACAATGATATATAAAACCAGCATGTTTAAGATCTTCAGAATCGAATATATTCCGGCCATCCAAAAGGATGCGTTGTTTCATAATCTTTCCAATGATTTCCCAATTAGGTAGGCGAAATTCTTTCCATTCTGTAAGTAGCAATAGCGCATCAGCACCATTAGCTGCGTCGTACATGTCTTTAGCGTATTTTACAGTATTTCCTATACGCCGTTTACATTCGTCCATAGCCACGGGGTCATACACTTTTATATTACAACCTGTTTCTTGCAGTTTTTTTATAATGACCAAAGCTGTAGATTCACGCATGTCATCAGTTTCTGGTTTAAATGCCAAACCCCACAAAGCTATGGTTGCATCTTTTAAAGAGCGATCTGCAAATATTGATACAAGCTTGTCAAATAATAATTGTTTCTGTTGCTCGTTTACTCGTTCAACGGCTTTGAGAACCTCCATAGAATATCCATTGTCATCTGCGGTCTTGATAAGTGCTTTTACATCTTTCGGGAAACAACTTCCTCCGTATCCGCAACCAGCATAGAGAAATTTTCGACCAATCCGGGTATCGCTTCCAATTCCTGCTCTAACCATGTTTACATCAGCCCCAACCTTCTCGCAAAGGTTGGCAATGTCGTTCATAAATGATATGCGGGTAGCTAACATAGAATTTGCCGCATATTTGGTCATCTCTGCACTAGGAATATCCATAAATATTACCCGAAAGTTATTGAGTAAAAAAGGCTTGTATAATCGAGTAAGAAGCTCTTTAGCTCGCTCACTCTCTACACCGACAACAACACGATCTGGACTCATAAAATCTTTGATGGCACTGCCTTCCTTTAGAAATTCTGGGTTGCTTGCTACATCAAAATCAATATTTACACCGCGTCTGTCAAGTTCTTGTTGTATGGTAGTTTTTACCTTTTTTGCCGTACCTACCGGAACGGTACTCTTCGTAACTACTACCGTATATTTATTTAGATTTTCGCCTATAGTTTTTGCTACTTGAAGTACATATTTCAAGTCAGCGCTACCGTCTTCGTCTGGCGGGGTTCCAACTGCAGAAAATATTATATGTTGATCATTAATAATGTCGGCTAGTGATGTTGAAAATTTCAATCTTCCTGCTTTGACATTCTTAGTTACCAGCTCATCTAGTCCAGGTTCGTAGATAGGTATTTTCCCATTTTGCAGACTTTCTATCTTCTTTGTGTCTATATCAACACATGTAACTATCGCGCCCGTATCAGCAAAGCATGCACCTGATACAAGTCCTACATATCCAGTTCCTATTATTGCAATATTCATTATTCAAAAACGATTGCTTCTTTTAATGATTTTCCGGCTAAATCTTTGGCACTTGTTATTATCTTTTCGGGAGAAATAGGCCATTTTATCCCTAAATCCTCATCATTCCATCTTATGCAAGCTTCATACTGTGGGGCATAAATATTATCAACCTTGTAGGTAAAGATAGCTTCTTTGCTTAATACAAGAAAACCATGGGCAAATCCACGTGGAATAAAAAGTTGCCGTTTGTTTTCTTCATTCAATTCAACCATGACATATTTGCCAAATGTAGGAGAACTTTTGCGTAAGTCAACAGCTACATCCACTACTTGCCCTTGTATAACCCTAACCAATTTTGCTTGTGAATAAGCGCCTTTTTGATAATGCAATCCTCTTAGTATTCCGTAACTTGACTTTGATTCATTATCTTGTACAAAGTTAATTTTCCCAACATTGTGCTTAAATTCGTTTTGTTTCCAGGATTCAAAAAAATATCCCCGAGCGTCAAAAAACACCTTTGGCTCAATTATATATACCCCTTGTATATCGGTCCTTATATATTCCATTATCTTTTTGCTTTATTTTTTTCTATTACATTTTTTGCACATAAAGATATGTAATTCATTTGCAAAGATAAAGATAAAAATAGACAATTTTTCAATTTTCCCTCACTTTTTTCTAGCTGTTTCGTAAGTTTGGTAGGTATAGAAAATTAAGCAGAATTCATGTGTGATATTTTCGAAATTTCTTTTCTTTAGTGTTATTTCACGTCTTGAATTTGCAACAAAAAAAGAGGATATGCATATTTTTGCACATCCTCTCTTGAAATCGAGTTTTTGAGGTTACTCAGAAACTGCAATTTTTTTTACGCGACGTTCATGACGTCCTCCCTCAAATGTTGTGCTGAAAAATTTGTCCATTATGGCTTCGGCAGTCTTATTGTCAATAAATCGACCGGGGAGAACTAGAACATTAGCATCGTTGTGTTGGCGGATTAGACCAGCTATCTCTATACACCAAGCCAAACCAGCGCGTACGGCTTGATGTTTATTTAGGCAGATCGCCATACCTTCACCGCTTCCGCAGATAGCTATTCCTGGGTAAACTTCTCCATTTTCAATGCCTTTGGCCAATTCGTGCGCAAAGTCTGGATAGTCTACACTTTGGTCACTGTATGTTCCATAATCTTTAGTAGGATAACCTTTTTTTTCAAGATATTCAATAACGAATTGCTTCAATGGATAGCCTGCGTGGTCGCAAGCAACTCCGACTGTTTTTACGTCCATAGTTTTAATTGTTTAGAAGTTCTTTAACTTGATTATATACGTTTTGAGCCGTGAAACCTAATTTTTCATCCAATACTTTGTAAGGTGCGGAGAAACCAAAGCTATTTAGGCCAAATATTTTTCCATGTTCTCCTACTAGTCCCTCTAGGGTTACGGGAAGTCCTGCTGTCAACCCAAATCGTTTGACATTGTCGGGTAGGACAGAACGTTGATATTCTTTGCTTTGACGGCGGAACAATCCTTCAGAAGGAATACTTACTATGCGCACCTTAATACCATCTTGTCTTAGAAGTTCTGCACCTGAAAGAAGAGTAGATACTTCAGATCCGCTAGCAAGTAAAACTACATCGAAATTGGCGTCAGAACCTGCAACAACATATGCACCTTTGCGTGCTTGTTGATAGTCGTTTCCTTCGGGTAGGTTCTTTATGCCTTGTCGGGAGAATATCAATGCGGTGGGAGTATTAGTATTTTCCATCGCCATTTGCCAACAAACTGTAGCCTCGTTGGCATCTGCTGGACGGAATACGCGTACAGAATCCTTACCATGGTGGTTTTTGAGTTTTTCCATTAATCGAATTTGTGCTTCTTGCTCTACTGGCTCATGTGTTGGTCCGTCTTCTCCTACCCGAAATGCATCGTGTGTCCAAATAAATTTGATTGGCACTTCCATTAAGGCGGCCAGTCTTACAGCTGGTTTCATATAGTCAGAGAATACAAAGAATGTACCGCATGCTGGAATAACACCTCCGTGCAGATACATTCCAATACACATACAAGCCATTGTAAGTTCGCTTACACCGGCTTCGAAGAAAGCTCCTGTAAAGTCGTCTTTGCTTAGGTCATGTGTCTTTTTCAAAAAACCATCGGTTTTGTCTGAGTTAGAAAGGTCGGCCGAAGAACAAATCATATTCGGAACCTGCTCGGCAAGTAGTCCTAGACATGCTGCAGAGGCAGCTCTTGTGGC